>JAURLF010000226.1 GCA_030831375.1 Gaiellales bacterium
CTCGAGGCGGGAGCCGAGGCGCGGGATCTCGACGCGCTGCAGTACCACCCGAACGGCGGGGCGTGGCCGGAGACGATGCAGGGCTACGCGATCCCCGAGACGACCCGCGCCTACGGCGCCGTGCTCCTGAACGCCGATGGCGAGCGCTTCGTCGACGAGCTCGCCCCACGCGACGTCGTCGCCGAGGCGATCCTGCGCGAGTGCGCCGAGGGCCGCGGCGTCGAGACGCCCGACGGGCGCCCGGCGGTGCTGCTCGACTGCTCGCCGGTCGACCCGGCCGACGCGGGCATCTCGTTCCCGTACATGCTGCGCCGGTACCGCAAGGCCGGCATCGACCCCCTGACCGAGCCGATCCCCGTGCACCCCGTCCTGCACTACCAGAACGGCGGGCTCGCGATCGACGTCGACGGCGCCACCACCGTGCCGGGCATCTGGGCCGCCGGCGAGATCACGGGCGGCGTCCACGGCCGCAACCGGATGATGGGCAACTCGCTGCTCGACGTCTGCGTCTTCGGCCGCCGCGCCGGCGCGGCGGCCGCACGTACCGTTCGCTAGATGGGTGAGGTCCTGATCGTCGGAGCCTCCTTCGCGGGGCTCGCCGCCGCCCGCGAGCTGCGCGGCCGCGACGTGGTGCTCGTCGACCGCTCGCCGATCGGCGCGCATCAGACCTCGGCCTGCGCGCTGCCCGTGGCCCTCGTCGAATGGCTCGGCGCGACGGACGCGATCCTGCACGCGGATCGCCGGATGCGCCTGCGCGTCGGCCGGGACACGTGGCGGGTCGACCTGCCCGAGCCGTTCTGCACGATCGACTACGAGACCTGCTGCCGGCTCGTCGCCGCGCAGTGCGACGCCCACTTCACCCAGGTGCGGGTGACCGGCCGCGACGGCGACGTCGTCCTCGGTGCGGACGGCGCCCGCCTGCGCGCCGATCACCTGGTCGACGCCTCCGGCTGGCGGCGCGTCCTCGATCCGGGGGGTCCCGTGATGGGCTCCAACCCGGACCTCGTGACCGGCACCGAGGACCATGTGCCGGAGGAGCGCGTGCCGCCGACGCCCGGCTTCGACTTCATCTTCGACCGCGACCTCGTGCGCGCCGGGTACGCCTGGTCGTTTCCCTCTGGCGACCACGCCCGGGTCGGCGTCGGCTCGTTCGCGAAGGAGCCGCTCAACCCCGCGATGGACGCACTGCGCCGCCGCGAGGGCGTCGGGGCGGGCACGGAGCGCCACGGCGGCGCGATCGGCTGCGTCCCGCGCGCGCCCGTGCGGGACGGCGTCCTCTTCTGCGGCGACGCCGCCGGGCAGGCGCTCCCGCTCACGCTCGAGGGCATCCGGCCGGCCGTCTTCTACGGCGCCGCCGCCGGCCGGCTCCTCAACGCCGTCCTCGACGGCCGCCTCGACCGCGCGGAGGCGCACGCCCGCTACGCGGCGCTCCACGCCGCGCACCTCGGCGGCCACCGGCGGCTCCTGCGCGCCCAGCGGCTCGTCCGCCGCACCCCGGACACGATCAAGCGGCGCGCCGTGCGGCGCTGGCTCGGACCGGGCAGCACGGACGGCGATCCGCCCGCGCTGCCGTTCCGGCAGCTGCGCTACCTCGAGGCGCTACGGGCCGAGCGCCTGCCCGCGCTGCCCTGACGGCGGTACGCTCCCGCGCGTGGATGACGCCGTCCCCGCCCTCGCCGAGGCCCTCGCCGCCCTCGACTCGATGCTGCTCGAGCACGAGTACGCACTGCTCGGCTACGGCCGCGGCTCGGCACCGCCGTCGCCCGAGGCGCTGCTCGCCGAGGGCTTCGGCGCCCGCATCGACGACCCGCTCGAGACGACGTTCGTCGTGCGCCGGCAGATCGCCGACGGGATGCCGCCTCCGGACACCCGCCAGGACGGGCTGCGCGTGATCCTCCTGACCGCCCCGCTGCCGCCCGACCTGACCGGCTTCGCCTCCACGATCACGGGCGCGCTGGCCGACCGCGGCATCCCGCTCATCCCCGTGGGCACGGCGTCGCGCGACCACCTGCTGGTCCCCGACGCGGACTGGCCCGAGGCGCTCGCGATCCTGCGCGGCCTGAAGGACGCCTCGCGGCAGCTGCTCGAGGCGGCGCGTGACCAGCCGCCGGCCGACGACCTCTAGCATTCGCCGGGTGGAGCGACTCGTGCGGATCCTCGCGCTGGTCCTCGCGCTGCTCCTGATCGGGGGCGCCGCGGTGGTCTTCGTGCGCGCGCAGATCCTCAAGAGCGCGCCCTCGCCGATCGTGGCCCCCACGATCGGCAACCGCGTCTTCTCCCCCGACGCCTTCAAGGAGCGCCGCCGCGAGGCCACGCTGCGCGTGGGCCTGCGCCAGCGCCAGCGCGCCGTCGTGCTCGTCCTGGACGCGGACGACGCGGTCGTCGCCCGCGCCGCGATGCGGCAGACGGGGCGGAAGATCCGCGCCGCCTGGGACGGCCTCGACGCCGCCGGTGCGCTCGCCCCGGACGGCATCTACCGCTTCGCGATCGAGCTCGACGGAGGGCGGCGCGTGATCCGCATCCCCGACCCGATCCGGCTCGACACGACGCCGCCCGTGGTGCAGTCGAACGCAGAGGCGGGCCGCTACATCACGCCCGGGCTCGACGGCGAGACCGGGGTGTACACGTTCACGCTGTCGTCGTCCGAGCCGACCCGCTTCCGCCTCGACGTGCGCCGGGTGCAGCCGAACGGCACGGCGCGCCTGATCCGCCGCGAGACCGGCCTCAAGTGGGAGCGCCGCAAGCAGATGCGCTGGGCCGCGGACGCCGGCAACCTCCCGCTCGACAAGGCCGGCAAGCCGGTCGAGCCCGGGTCGTACATCGTCGGCTGGCGCGCCGAGGACCGCGCGGGCAACATCGTGATCGCACCCGCCGTCGTGGAACCGGGCGAGCTCGAGCCCGCCCGCGTCGTGGGCGTGCGCACGGTCGCGCTGACGCCGTCCCTGCAGCCGGTCACGCTGCTCGGCGACGTCGAGCTGATCCGCCACCGCCCCGGCGCCGCATTCCCCGGGGCGACTGTGGCTCGCGCGCAGGGCGCGCCCGGCGCGGTGCGGCTGCCGCGCGCCGGCGCCGGCTTCTACGCGGTCGAGATCACGGGCGGCGGCTGGCGCGGCTGGGCGCCCGAGGCCGTGCCGGGCCGGGCGCCGGTGCTCGTGATGGCGCCGACGTACTCGTGGCAGGCCGCGAACCCCGCGGATGCGGACCTGTCCGGATTCCCCGACGTGCCGCCGCAGCCGCTCGCCCTCGACCGCCCGTACGGCGATGGGATCGAGACGGCGCTCGCCGGCCTCGGCGGCGTCGTGACCGCGGTCGCCACCGGCACGGAGCGGCGCGTCGGCGCGATCGCGGACGGCGCGATCGAGCGGCGCGGCGTCCCGCGCGGCACGCGGCTTGTCGCGATCGCCGACGCGCCCGTCTGGACACCCGGCCTGATGCGCGCGCTCAAGCGCTTCCGGGCCCGCGGCGGCCTCGTGGTGGTCCTCGACGACACGAGCCTCGTGCGGCGCGCCGAGCGCGACGGCGCCGCGATCACGCTCGACGGCGGCCCCGACGAGCCGGCAGCCGGGCGACTCGACCCGCTGCGCACGATCGGCGAGGCCGAGGCCGCCCTCGCCGGCGGCCGCTGACAGGCGCGGCGGCGCCCGCCCCGCCCCCGTACCATGCGGGCATGCGCGTCCTGGTCACCGGCGGAGCCGGATTCATCGGCTCCCACCTCGCCGACCGCCTGCTCGCCGCGGGCCACGAGGTGCGCGCGTTCGACGCGCTCGACGCGCAGGTGCACCCCGACGGGCCGCCCGCCTACCTCGACCCGGGCGTCGAGCTCGTGGTCGGCGACGTGCGCGACGCCGACGCCGTCGACCGCGCGCTGACGGGCGCCGACGCGGTCGTGCACCTGGCGGCCGCCGTCGGCGTCGGCCAGTCGATGTACGAGATCCGCCGGTACGTCGACGTCAACAGCGTCGGCTGCGCGGTGCTGCTGGAGCGCCTCGTCGAGCACCGCGACCACCTGCGGCGCCTCGTGGTGGCCTCCTCGATGTCCATCTACGGCGAGGGCCAGTACCGCGACCCGGCGACGGGCGCGTCGGGCCTCGCGCCCGGCCTGCGGCCCGAGGCGCAGCTCGCGGAGCGCCGCTGGGAGCTCGAGCAGGACGGGCGCGTGCTCGAGCCCGAGCCGACCCGCGAGGACAAGCCGCTCCTGCCGACGTCCGTCTACGCGGTCACGAAGCGCGACCACGAGGAGCTGTGCCTGTCCGTCGGCGACGCGTACGGCGTGCCCACGGCCGCCCTGCGCCTGTTCAACGTCTACGGCCCGCGCCAGGCCCTCGGCAACCCGTACACGGGCGTCGCCGCCATCTTCGGCGGGCGGCTGATCAACGGCCACGCCCCGGTCGCCTTCGAGGACGGCCGGCAGACCCGCGACTTCGTGCACGTGACGGACGTCGCACGCGCCTTCCACCTCGCCGTGGAGTCGGACGCCGCCGGTCTCGTGGCGAACGTCTGCACGGGCCGCCCGTCGAGCGTCGTCGACATCGCGCGCGGCCTCGCCGCGGGCCTCGGCGTCGCGATCGAGCCGGAGGTCGTCGGGCGCTACCGCGCCGGCGACATCCGCCACTGCATCGGCGACCCGGGACGCGCCCGCGATGCGCTCGGCTTCGCGGCCGAGGTCGGCCTCGAGGACGGCCTCGCGGGACTCGCCGGCTGGATGGCGGAGCAGGAGGCCGTCGACCGCGTCGACGAGGCGATGGCGGAGCTGCGCGAGCGGGGCCTCGAGCGGTGAGCGCACGGCTCGCCGTCGCCATCGTCGCCCATGGCAACCGCGAGCTGGCCCTCCAGGCCCTCGCCTCCCTGACCGGGCCGGGCGCGCCGACGCGGCCCTGCTCGATCCACCTGCTCGACAACGCGTCCGAGGACGGCACGGTCGCTGCGGTCCGCGCCGCGTTCCCCTCCGTCGACGTGGTGGCGCAGCCCTTCCGCGACGGCTTCGGCGCGAACCACAACCGCCTGCTCGCCCGCGCTGACGCCGACTACCACCTGATCCTCAACGATGACGCCCTGCTCGAGCCGGGCGCGCTCGACCGGCTCGCCCGCCAGCTCGACGAGCACCCCGAGGCGGCGGTGGCCGCCCCGCGCGTGACGTACCCCGACGGCCGTCCGCAGGCGACGGCGTTCCGCTTCCCCACGCCCGCGACCTGCCTGCGCTCGCTCGCGACGCTCGGCCAGCTCGGCGTCGAGCAGGCGGTCGCCGGGGAGTGGGGCGCGGTCGACTGGGCGAGCGGCTGCGCGCTGCTCGTGCGCCGCGCCGCGCTCGACGAGACCGGGCCCTTCGACCCGGGCTTCTACATGTTCTCGGAGGAGACGGACCTGCAGCGACGCCTCGCCGACCGCGGCTGGCGGACGCAGCTCGTGCCTAGCGCCGTCGTCCGCCACCACGTGCGCGCGTCGAGCGGCGCCAACCCGGCGCCCCGCATCGTCGAGTTCTGGCGCAGCCGCCGGCGCTACTGGGCCAAGCACCATCCGCGCACCGGCGGCGACGCCGCGCGCCTCGCCCTCGGCGGCCAGTACGCCGCCCTCGCGGGCCTCGCGCGGCTGCCCGGGCCGCTGCGCCGTCTCGCCCCGGGGCTGCCCGCCGCCGAGCTCGACCTGCACGTCCGCAACGCCCTCCACGGCCCCACCGGTCCCGGCCTGCGGGAGCGCGCCGACGCGTGGAACGCGGCGCACGGGGTCCACCGGTGAGGGACGCGGCCCAGCTCGCCATCGATGCGCCCGCGCCGGTCGCGGCCCGGGCCGCCGCCGTCCTCGCCGACCTGCTCGCGTCCGCCGGGATCGTGGTGCGCCGCACCGGCAGCGCGGTCCTCGCCTGGCCGAACCCGGAGCTGCCGTTCTCACGCGAGGCGTGGGAGTCGGAGCGCCCCCTCGAGGAGGACCCCCTCGCCCTCGCCTTCCGGCGCCTGCACGGCGATCCCGCGCGCGGGGGCTGGGACGCCCCCGTCGACGCCGTCCGCCGCCGCGTCGCCGAGTGGGCGCGCATGGAGCGCCTGCGCGTCGCCCCGTGCTGGCCCGGCGCCGCCACCTGCGCCGTGGCGCTCGTGCACGAGGCGCTCGCGCCCGAGCGGCCGCGCGGCGGCCTGCGCGGCGCCCTCGGCCGGCGCCGCACGGACGACCCGCTGGTCGCGTACCGGCGCGTCGCGGAGGCGGAGCGGGCCGTCGGCGCGACGGGCGCGCTGCGCTCCGCCGACCTGCTCACGCCCGATGAGCAGGCGCAGGTGCACGCCCTCGGCCTCGACCTCGCCACGGGCGCGAACGTGCTGATCGCGAGCCGGCCCGGGTTCGGACGCGGCTCCGCGTTCCCCACGCGCGGGTACGACCGCGCCGCGGAGCGCGTCGACGCGTGGGTCGAGCTGCCGCTCCTCGGCGCGGAGCCCGACCCGGGACTCGCCGCCCTGCTCGAGCAGGGCGGCGGGGCGGCGCTGTCCGTGCCGATCGCCCGCTTCGACGGCGAGGAGGGCGAGGCCGCCGCCCGCGCCTACGCGGACGACCTCGAGCGGCTGCGCGCGCTCGGGGCGTGGCTGACGACCCCCGAGGGCCTCGCCGCGCACCTGTACGCCGGCTAGGCCTGCTCCAGCGGCGCCATCGTCAGGCCGCGCTCGTCGAGCTGCTCGTGGTAGAGCTCGGCCAGCTCGCGGTGCCCCGTCCACACGATCGCGCGGCCCGTGTGGTGAATGCGGTTCGCGAGCGCCATCCCGCGCGGGTAGTCGACGCCGGGGATGACGGCGGCGAGGGCCCGGGCGACGCCCTCGAAGGTGTTGTGGTCGTCGTTGAGCACGATCACGTGCCACGGCGGGCCGAGGGCCGTGCCGCCTCCGGCGCGCCGCCGCTCGGCGACGTCCGGTGCGCCGCTCACCCGCCACCCCCCGGATCGCCGAGGGTGGCGACGGGCGCCTCGGCCACGACCCGCATCGGCTTGCCCGTCTTCTGGCTGGCCGCGCGGATCCGCCGGAACGCCTCCGCCTCGTCGATGTCGTCCTGGCGCATCAGGATGCCCTTCGCGCGCTCGACGGCCTTGCGCGAGGCGAGCGCCTCCGCGAGGTCCGCCGTCTCGGCGCGCAGCGCGTCCAGCTCGTCGAAGCGGGCCCGAGCCGTGTCGATCGCGGGCAGGAGATCGACCTCCCGGAACGGCTTCACGAGGTAGCCGAAGGCGCCCGCCTCGGACGCGCGGGAGACGAGGTCCGCCTCGGCGTACGCGGTCAGCATCACGATCGGCACGGGCCGGGCCCGGCTGATCTCGCGCGCCGCCTCGATGCCGTCCATGTGCGGCATGCGCACGTCCATCACGATCAGGTCCGGCGCGTGCTCCGCGGCGAGCGCGACGGCCTCCCGGCCGTCGCGGGCCTCCGCCACCACCTCATGGCCCGCGCGCTCGAGGAGCGCGCGCACGTCGAGGCGGATGATCGTCTCGTCCTCGGCGATCAGCACCCTCATGCCGCGCTCCAGGCGAGCCGGGCCCGCACGCCGGGCGCCGCGTCCTCCAGCACCAGCTCGCCGTGCAGGCGGTCGACGGCGAGGGCGCGGGCGATCTTGAGGCCGAGCGAGCGTTCCGGGTCGAAGCCCTCCGGCAGGCCGGGTCCCGCGTCCTGCACGACCAGCTCGATGCGATCGCCCGCGGCGGCGAGGCGGACGGACACGTCGCCGCCGCCGTGCTCCAGCGCGTTCGCGTACAGCTCGGAGAAGACCAGCGCCACCGCCGTCGCCTCGTCGCCCGGCACCATCGCATGGGCGAGGTCCTGCTCGGCGGGCAGGGCGCCGCTGCGGCGGAACAGGAGGGGAAGGCCGCACAGAGCCCCCTCGACGTGGTGCATGCCGCCTGGCTCGTTCTGCGAGGCGGTCAGGTAGCCATGGTGTCGTCGCAGTTCGGTCGCCAGCGCCACGCCGTCGAGCGGCGGGA
>JAURLF010000227.1 GCA_030831375.1 Gaiellales bacterium
GAAGAGGCGCACGACGTTCGTGTTCCAGCTCACGATCTCCAACGGCAGCTCGACGCAGTCGCGGCTGGTGCGCGTTACCGCCGCGGCGGCCACGACGCTCGTGCAGCGCACCGAGCCGCGGCGCGCGGCCTCCGACGCCGCCACGGCGAGGCGTCGCGCGGCCCAGCGGGCCGCGCAGCGCGCCGACGAGCGCGACCGGCGACGATCGGCCGCGCAGTCTGCGTCGCGGGCGCGCTCCGCCCAGGCGGCCGGTGCGGCGCGGGCCAGTGCGACGGTCGCCGGCGCCGCCACCGTGGCGCCCCGCGGCTCGTCGCTCGTCCTCGGCGCGCCCGGCACGGAGCAGCAGCTGACGGTCAGGGTCGTGCGTGGCGCGGGGCCGCACAGGATCCGCTGGCGGCAGGTCAGCGGGGCCCCGACCGAGATCCGCAACGGCTCGTCCGCGACCGCCACCGTCAAGCTGCCAGCCGCCCACGGGGTGGTCGCCTTCACGGCGACGGTGACGAGCCCGGGCGGCCGAGAGAGCGTGTCCCAGATCACGGTCTCCGTCGGGTCGACGACGATCGGCGCCGCCTCGACGCCGCAGTACTGCTCCCTCGTCACGCGGCTCGCGCCGGGTCGCACGACGTCGCTCGGCGGCGGCATCTCGGCGGCGTTCGGTCGCGTCTCCAGCCCGCCTCCGGCGACCGTCCGCGCCTGTCGCAGCGGCTCGACCGCGCGGGCCAGCGTGCGCCAGTCGACCAGCGGGTCGTTCTCCGCCACGACCTTCACGATCGGCGGCCTCACGATCGTCCGCGCCTCCGGCTCGTACTCGCCCGCCGGCGTCCAGATCACGTCCGGCTCGCTCCAACTTCCCGCCTCGTGGAACATGGCGCCCGTCGCGATCGGCACCACGCCGCTCAGCCTCGTCTTCGCCGGCAACGGCGCCGCCGCCCAGCTGAGCGGTTCGATCACGACACCGCGCTTCGCCTTCGTCGACCTGCCGGGCGGCTGGTCGGGATCGACGACGCTGACCTTCGCGCCGGGTAACAATGGCACCACCACCGGCACCGCCGCCCTCAGCGCGCTCGACGGCAACGGTGGCACGGCGACGCTGGCAGGCTCCTTCAGCACGAGCGGCACCTTCACGCTCAAGGCGGTGGCCGACAACCTGATCACGGTCGGCGGCGAGCCGCTCGACCTGTCTGGGACCATCTCGAACGCCACCGGCCAGGTCGTCTCCACGATCACGGGCGGGATCGCCCGGCCGATCACGCTCGCCGACGGCGTCAAACTGTCGACGCTGACGGCGACATGGAACGGCGGCTCCGGCGCGGCTCCTCAGGCGGTCGCGACGGGCGGCGAGTCGGCCGCGGCGGCGCCCTCCACCCCGGTCGTGACGGGCGAGGCCGTGGTGGCGATCCAGAGCGGAGCCGAGACGCCGACCGCTCTCGACGCGAACCTGTCCTACACCAGCACGACCGACTGGTCGCTGACCCTGACCGCATCAGGCGGCCCGACCTGGACACCGCTACCGGGGCTCGTCGTACAGCCGTCGGACTTCTCGGGCCAGATCGGTCAGGCCAAGGGCGTCTGGCAATGGGACATCACGGCGCAAGTGCCGACCTGGAGCCCGACCCCGGTCCTGACGCTGACGTACCTCGAGCTCGACCTCTCGAATTCGTGCTCGTCGACGGTGCTGATCTGCCCGAAGGCGTCGATGTTCATCCTCGTCAAGCTGGACGCGAATCTCGCACCGCCGGTGATCAGCCCGATCGCCGCCACCTCGACCGCCGTCTTCGGCCTCGGCGGCCAGCCCGGCTTCTCGCTCTACGCCGGTCTGACCGAGGACCTCGTGATCATCCCGGGTGCCGTCGAACTCGGGAAGCCATCGATGGCCGTCAACTACGGCTTCCCATCGAGTGTGGCCCTGCCGACGACGGGCATGCCGAGCTTCAGCGGCGCCTCCGATGGCGGCTGGAACGTGAACGTGCTCGGCAACCTCTCGGTCCCGGGTCTGGGGAACTTCACCAGCATCGCCGCCAACTTCTCGAGGGCCGGGATCAGCCTCGGCGGCTGGGACCCGAACGGCATCAGCCTCGGGGGCGCCGCCAACGGCTCGCAGTCGGGCACCGCCTTCGGCTGGGCCTCCTTCGCCTCGACGATGACCGCCGAACTGCCGACGTTCGGGTCGAGCAGCATCCAGCTGACTCCGAACATGTTCTCCGTCCAGGGCGGCTTCACCGCCCCGGACTGGTGGGACACGATGACCAAGCCGTCGACGCCGCTCGGACTGGCGCTCGGGACGATCCAGTTTGACCCGACGACCGGATTCTTCAACGGCCGCGTCCAGATGCCCGGCAGCAACCTGTCGATCCCGTCGGGCGGCTCGTCGCTGGGCGTCTCGAGCCTGTTCTTCGACATCCAGTTCAACACCACGGGTCTGACGGTCAGCGCGGGCGGGATCGCCAACCTCGGCGTGAAGGCGCTGGGCGGCGGGCAGCAGACCGCCCCCACCCTGATGTTCGAAATCTCGTTCGACATCGGCACGAACTCGCTCAGCGGCACGCTCGAGTTCCAGGACGCGACCGGCTGGAACAACGCCTTCGGGGTCGACGGGCTGGTGATCGACGACCTCGCGATCTCGCTCGGCATCACGCTCGATCCGCCGATCCCGCTTCCGACGATCGGCCTCTACGCCTCAGGCGACCTGCCCCCGAGCCTGATGCGGGCCTTCGGCGTCGCCAACGGCGTGCCGATCTCGATGACCGCGGAACTCTCCGAGGCCTCGCCGTGCCTGGCGATCGCGGTCGGGTCGTCGACGGGCACCACGCCGATCATGGACGTCGGCGACGGCGCCCTGACCGCGTCCTACTTCGAGTTCGCGGTCGCCCCGGACGGCTGCACCGTCGGCACGTCGACGATCCCCGCCGGGATGTCGCTGGCCTTCGACGGCGCCGTGTTCGGCACCACCGTCGATGTCTCCGCCTCGCTCGGCCTGGATCCGACGGTGTTCGTCGCCAGCCTGAAGGTCGGCGCCTTCTCGATTCCGGGCACCGGTGGCTCGATGACCTTCCAGGAGACGGTCATCGACGTCTCGCTGAACGAGGCCACGAACACCGACAGCGTCTCGTTCTCCGGCGGCTTTTCGATGTTCGGAACGACGATCGACGTCGCCGGCAGCCTGGTCAAGACGCCCGACTCCGTCGACGCCTCGCTGAAGCTGTCGCAGCCCCAGCCGCTCGCGGTCGAGGGCTTCGAGCTGTCCAATCTGATGATCGCGGTCAACGTCGCGTATGGACCTGCGCAGAAGGACCTCTCGGTCGCCGCCGCCGGCGACATGAACATCATGGGCACCCAGCTCGACGTCAGCTTCGACGCCACGATCGACAACGGCGTCGTCGAGCAGGTCGAC
>JAURLF010000228.1 GCA_030831375.1 Gaiellales bacterium
ATTCTGAATTCAGTCCGACGTAGGCGTGGGCGCCGTCAGGCGAAATCACTAACGCGTACATGGGGCCCTCGCCAGCTTCGAATGTGGCAGCACCGACGCGTGTCATGTCGGACAGGCGAATCTTGACGAGCTTGGCCGGATTACCGCATCCTCCGAAGTAGGCGTAGGCTCCGTCTGGCGATATCACCGCAAAACTGCAATGGCTCTCGTCGCTTTCGAGCACGACGCTGTCGACAGGTGTCATGTCAGACAAGTCGACCTTGATGACGTCGCGGACTCCTGTCCCAACGTAGGCGTAGTTCCCATTTGGCGAAACGACCATAGATGTCGCGTAATAGACAGGTGCCGTGAGCCTGACGCTGTCGACGCTCTCAAAGGCCGGTGCGGTGGAGGAGAGCCAGAGGCTGGCGAGGACGATGCCGAGGGCGATGGCGAGTTTGGCGGCTCGTCGGCGGTGGCTACGGGTAGCTGCGTCGTGCGGGTGGTGGCCGCGAGCGCATCGTTGGCCGCTGATTGCGACGTGCTGCGTCGCCGCAACGGGCACATTGCCGATTGTCAACCTAGAAGTTGCACTCATGGCACGTCGACCGCGAACAGGGACCACCGACCCGCAGGCACCACGATGTGCCTGCAAGACGCTGCTCGTGCTTGACCGTACCACGCGAGGACACGAAAAACGACTCTCGCACAGGAGCTGGGTGTTCCGACTTCCACGTTTCGGCGCATCCTCGAGCATCGAGATCATCACGAGTCCATACCGGCAGGGCAGCCTTAAAGACTCGTTGGCGTGTGACGGGCATGCGTACCTCGTGAATACGCGGATGGTCGGGTCGGAACGGGGGACGGGGTGCCGAGTATGCTCCTCCGGTGATGCGACTCGCGCCCTCGGCACATCGGTGCCTACTGAGCCTGTGCGAGGCTGCTCAGCATGTCCCTGTGACCGACTGGACTAAACCTGGACTCAGCCCGATGGGCTTGAACCACCGATTAGCCCAAGCCCGAAGCCCACTAAAACCGCTTACTTATGCGGAATAACACGAAAGCAGCATCCGCATGAGTACGCCACAGTTCATCTTCACCATGCACCGGGTGAACAAGCACCACGGGCAGGACAAGCACGTTCTCAAGGACATCTCGCTGTCGTTCATCCCGGGCGCCAAGATCGGCGTGCTCGGCCCGAATGGCGCCGGCAAGTCGACGCTGCTCCGGATCATGGCGGGCCTCGAGGAGACCTCGTCGGGCGACGCCAAGCTCGCGCCGGGCGCGACCGTCGGCTACCTCTCCCAGGAGCCCGAGCTCGATGAGTCCAAGGACGTCCGCGGCAACGTCGAGGACGGCCTCGGCGAACTGCGCGACCTGCTCAGGCGCTTCGAGGAGCTGAGCATGAAGTTCGCGGAGCCGATGTCCGACGACGAGATGGCCGAGCTGCTCGAGGAGCAGGGCCGCGTCCAGGATCAGATCGAGAAGGCCGACGCCTGGGACATGGACCGCCGGCTCGATGTGGCGATGGACGCCCTGCGCCTGCCGCCGGGCGACGCCGACGTCACGAAGCTCTCCGGCGGCGAGCGCCGCCGGGTCGCGCTGTGCCGGCTGCTCCTGTCGAGCCCCGACCTCCTCCTCCTCGACGAGCCCACCAACCACCTCGACGCCGAGTCGGTGGCCTGGTTGGAGCGCTTCCTGCATGACTACGCCGGCTGCGTGATCGCGGTCACCCACGACCGCTACTTCCTCGACAACGTGGCCGGCTGGATCCTCGAGCTCGACCGCGGCCACGGCCTGCCGTTCGAGGGCAACTACTCGTCGTGGCTCGAGCAGAAGCAGGCCCGTCTCGCCGTCGAGGAGAAGCAGGCCTCGGCGCGCCAGCGCACCCTCGCCCGCGAGCTCGAGTGGGTGCGCGCCTCGCCGAAGGCCCGCCAGGCCAAGTCGAAGGCGCGCCTCGCCGCCTACGAGGAGATGCTCGCCGAGGAGCAGAACGTCAAGCTCGACACGGTCGAGATCCACATACCCGCCGGCCCGCGCCTGGGCGATGTCGTGGTCGAGGCGAAGCACGTCAAGAAGGGCTTCGGGGACCGCCTCCTGATCGAGGACCTCTCGTTCTCCCTGCCCCCGAACGGCATCGTCGGGATCATCGGCCCCAACGGCGCCGGCAAGACGACGCTGTTTCGGATGATCGCGGGGCAGGAGCCCCTCGACGGCGGCGAGCTCGTCATCGGCGACACCGTGCAGCTCGCCTACGTCGACCAGAGCCGCGCCGACCTCGACCCGGACAAGACGATCTGGGAGGAGATCTCCGGCGGGCACGACCTGATCAACGTCGGCAAGCGCGAGATGCCCTCGCGCGCCTACGTGGCCTCCTTCAACTTCAAGGGCGCCGACCAGCAGAAGGCGGTCGGCAAGCTGTCGGGCGGCGAGCGCAACCGCGTCCACCTCGCGAAGCTGCTCAAGAGCGGTGGCAACCTGCTGCTCCTCGACGAGCCCACCAACGACCTCGACGTCGACACGCTGCGCGCGCTCGAGGTCGCCCTCAACGACTTCCCCGGCTGCGCCGTCGTGATCACCCACGACCGCTGGTTCCTCGACCGCGTCGCCACCCACATCCTCGCCTTCGAGGGCGACTCGCAGGTGACGTGGTTCGAGGGCTCCTACGCCGAGTACGAGGAGCGTCGGCGCAAGGAGCTCGGCGCCGACGCCGACACGCCGCACCGGATCAAGTACAAGCCGCTCGTGCGCGACTGATCGTCGCCGCTGGTGGCGTCAGCCGGCGACGTGGCGGGGCGTGGCGGTGGTGCGCTGCGCGGATTCGTGTTTCGGTGGCGGGCACCGCCGCGACGGTGACGCCCGGACTGGCCTTAGCGGGCGACTCGCACCGGCCGCAGCGCGCGGCTGACCCTGCCGATCTCGTTCGTCCACGTCACCCGGCCGGTGATGCGTGCACCCCGGTCGATGGGGCGCACGCGATAGACCGATGTCCTCGCGCGGCGTACGAGGCGCCCGTTCCGGTACCAGCGGTACGTGGCCTTCGGCCTCGGGTAGCCCCGCACTGCCGGCGGGCGGGCGCGCAGGCGGCCGCCGACCCGGGCCTTGCCCCTGACCGGCACCCTGCCGGCCCTGACCCGCGGCGCCCGGAGCACCCGGCCGGCGTCGACGGTCGCCGTGCCGGTGCCCGCGGCGTTCGCGGCCGCCACGCGCACGCTCAGGACCTTGCCGGCGTCGGCGGCGACGGGCCGGTACGCCGCGCTCGTCGCCCCTCCGACCTCCGACCCGTTCACCAGCCACTGGTAGGCGATCGCACCGCCCCAGGGGTCGTCCGAGGTTGCGCTCGCGGTCAGCGTCGCGCCGACGCGCGGCGCCGTCGGCACGGTCGCCGCCACCACGGGCGCGCGGGTGGGGGTGGGGGTGGCGGTGATGGTGGCGGCCGCGGATGCGCCGAGCGTCACCTGCGGCTCCACGGTCACCGTGACAGCACCGCCGCCGGGAACCGCGACGGTGCGCGCCGCCGTTGGGCCCGTGACCGTCTCCGTCGAGCCGTTGACCGTGACGCGGAAACCGGTGGTGGTCCAGTTGGCGGGCGTGACGCCCCAGGTCAGGGTGACGTCGGGGCCGGTGCTCGTGAGGGTCAGGTTCTGCGCTGTCGCGGTCTGGGCGGCCACGTAGGTGCGCACGAGCGTGTTGGCCGACGCGCCGCCGTCGAGGATCCAACTGCGGAAGGCCGAGATGCGGCCGTAGACCCCCGGGGCTCCGCTGGCGCAGGCCTGCGTGCCCCAACTCGTATCGCCGACCAGCGTGTGCACGCCGCCGAGGGTCAGCGCCAGCGGCCCGCCCGAGTCGCCCTGGCAGGTGTCGATGCCGGCCGGGAGGTCTCCGGCGCAGACCATCGAGGCCGCCGAGAACAGGCCGCCCCATGCGCGCGTGCAGTCCGCATCCGAGATCAGCGGCATCGTGGCCTCCCGCAGCGCGGCTGGCGGTGGGCCATCGTTGACCGTGCGCCCCCAGCCGGCGACCGCGGCGCTAGCGCCGCCCGTCACGGACCCATCCTGCCAGGGTGCGATCAGCGGCATCGGCGGGGCCGACGTGTCGGCGTCGAGGACCACGATCGCGACGTCGTTGGCGTAGGTCGAGCGGTTGTAGTTCGGATGCACCGCGAAGGACGTCCATGAGCGCTGCGTGGAGGTGTCGGCCCTCAGCAGCACACCAGGGCGTGCGATGCCCTCGGTGGCCAGATTCCCGTCCGCATCCATCGTGCAGTGCGCAGCCGTCAGGATCACGCGCGGCGCGATCACGGTGCCGGCGCAGGCCCATTGCGGCGCCCCGACGCCGGCGGTGAGGTACGCGATGCTCGGCCACGCCCCTGCCGGAGCGTCCGAACCGTTGATAATCCGCACCCCGACGTCACCCGCCGGGCTCGCCTCGAGCGGTGCCGCGACCCCTGCCAGCAGGAGGCCGGAGATCAGGGCGGCGTACGCGCGGCGCATGCCCAGACCGTACCGCAGGACCGCGGCGGCAGCTCGTCGCGGGCGACCGGGCCTACGTCCGCAGCAGCGCCTCAAGCCCCGGCAGGTGCCGCGCGCAGAGCGCGGGCAGGGGAGCGTGCTCGACCTCGTAGGTGATCGCCGGCAGGCCGCGGTCCGTGCACCAGTCGCGCAGCGCACCCGGGGTGGGGCTGCCGATGTCCGCGCGCACCGGCAGGTCGGCGGCCTCGGCGAGCCGGCTCACGACGAGGGGGTCCGTGTGCGGGGTCGGGGCGACGAGCGCGAGCGGGCTGTGCAGATCGACGACCAGGTCCGGCTCGAGTCGATCGATCAGCGCGAGCAGCGCCTGCGTCTCGGGCTCCGATCCCGGGGTACCGCCAGGTGACGAGCGGTTCGTGCGGTGCGGCCGCCGCCGCTCCGGCGCACCCGGCGGGTACGTGAAGGAGTCCTCGGCGCGCCAGGAGGCGGCGGGGAAGTTGCGGTTGAGGTCGACGCCGGCGGCGTTCTGGCGCACGCCGGCCAGGAGACCATCGGGGTTCGTCGCGGGCAGGACGGCCCAGGCCGCGTCCGCGGCGTCGACCCGCTCGAGCAGCCGGCGGGCGAGGAGCAGGGTCTCGGGCTCCTCGCCGTGGATCCCGGCGAGCAGGAGGCCGTCGACCGTCCTCGTGCCCGCGGGCACGTACACGGTCAGGGGCAGGCCGCCGCGCGAGCGGCCCATCTCGTGCGCCTCCCAGCCGTCGGCGATCAGCACCGCGGCGCCTCCCCGGCTAGTCGAGCTGCAGCCAGATCAGCTTCAGGTCGGTGTACTTCTCCATCGCGTGCATCGACTTGTCGCGGCCGAAGCCCGACTGCTTGAAGCCGCCGAACGGCGTCGTGATGTCGCCCGCGTCGAAGCAGTTGACCCAGATGACGCCGGCCTTGATGTCGCGCGCCACCTTGTGGGCGGTGGAGACGTCGCGGGTCCAGAGCGCGCCCGCGAGGCCGTAGACGGTGTCGTTGGCGATGCGGACGGCCTCGTCGACCTCGGTGAACGTGAGCGCGGACAGGACGGGACCGAAGATCTCCTCCTGGGCGATCGTCATGTCGTTGGTGACGTCGGCGAA
The DNA here is from genome assembly GCA_030831375.1 of Gaiellales bacterium. Classification (GTDB taxonomy): domain Bacteria; phylum Actinomycetota; class Thermoleophilia; order Gaiellales; family F1-60-MAGs149; genus F1-60-MAGs149. Next base: position 5,573 of record JAURLF010000228.1, read on the forward strand.
GATCGTCGGCTCGATGAAGCAGCCGCCGGTGTCCTGCATGACGCGGCCGCCGCCGAGCGCGACGGTGGCGCCGTCGGCCCTGCCGGCGTCGATGTAGCCGAGCACGCGCTCCATCTGCGTCGTATCGACCATGGCGCCCATCTTGGTGCCCTGGTCGAGCGGGTTGCCGGGCTGGATGCCCTGCGCGACCTTCGCCACGCGGGCGATGAAGTCGTCGCGGACGTCGGCGTGGACGAGCAGCCGGGAGCCCGCGTTGCAGACCTCGCCCTGGTTGAAGAAGATGCCCCACGCGACGGCCTCGGCGGCCTTATCGAGGTCGGGGTAATCCGGGAGGATGATGTGCGGCGTCTTGCCGCCGCACTCGAGCGAGACGCGCTTGAGGTTCGACTCGCCGGAGTAGCGCATGAAGTACTTGCCGACCTCGGTCGAGCCGGTGAAGGCGACCATGTCGACGTCCATGTGCAGGCCGATCGCCCGGCCGGCCGTCTCGCCGAAGCCCGGCACGACCTGCAGGACGCCCTCGGGGATGCCGGCGTCGACGGCGAGCTGCGCGATCCGGATCGCGGTCAGGGGCGACTGCTCGGCCGGCTTGAGCACGACCGAGTTGCCGGTGGCGAGCGCCGGGCCGAGCTTCCACGCCGCCATCATCAGCGGGAAGTTCCACGGCACCACGGCGCCGATCACGCCGAGCGGCTCGCGCACGACCATCGCCACCGCCGACGGATCGGTCGGGGCGATCTCGTCGGAGACCTTGTCGGCGCACTCGCCGTAGAAGGCGATGCACTTCGCGGCGCCCGGCACGTCGATGGTGCGGCTGTCGGAGATCGGCTTGCCCATGTCGATCGTCTCGAGCAGCGCGAGCTCGTCCGCGTTCTCCAGGATGAGCTCGGCGAACTTCTTCAGCACGGCCTTGCGGCGCGCCGGCGACGCGTTCGACCAGACGCCGCTGTTGAAGGCGGCACGGGCACCGGCGACGGCGCGATCGACGTCGGCCGAGTCGCACGCGGCGATCTGCGTCACGACGGTGCCATCGATCGGCGAGACGCAGTCGAAGGTCGCGCCGCTGATGGCATCGACGTACTGGCCGTCGATGAACGCGCGGCCCTCCGGCTGGAGGCGCTCAGCGGCGTCGGCGACGGACGATGCGGTGGGAATGGCGGTGGCGCTC
>JAURLF010000229.1 GCA_030831375.1 Gaiellales bacterium
GCCTTCGGCGGGGCCGCGACGATCCAGACGGGCATGCAGACGATGTTCGAGCGGGGACCGGGCCGGATCGGCCCGCACCTGCACGGCGCGATGCTGGTCGACACGCCCGGCTTCGAGGTGGCGCACGACCTCGGCGTGATCGGGCCGAACTTCTCCGTCACGAGCGCCTGCGCGAGCGGCGCGCACGCCGTCGGCGTCGCCTCCGACCTCGTCCGCCACGGCGAGGCCGACGTGATCCTCGCCGGCGGCGTCGACACGTTGATCACCGAGTACATCATGGGCGGCTTCTGCAACATGAAGGTGCTCGGATCCCCGCTCGATGGTCGCGGCCCGGAGACCGCCTCGCGGCCGTTCGACCTGACCCGCGACGGCTTCGTGCTCGGGGAGGGCGCCACGGTGATGGTGCTGGAGCGCGAGGCCGACGCGCGCGCCCGCGGCGCCGACGTGATCGCCGAGGTCGTGACGTGGTCGGCGACGAACGACGCCTTCCACATCGCCGCCCCGCGCGAGGACGGCGTCGGCATCGACCGCATGTTCCGGACGCTGCTGCGCAAGGGCGATCTGGCTCCGGCCGACGTCGGCTACATCAATCCGCACGGCACCGGCACGCAGGCGAATGACCGTCTCGAGACCGCGACGATCCGGGAGGTGTTCGGCGCGGCGGCCGACGGCATCCCCGTGTCGTCGACGAAGTCGATGACGGGCCACCAGATGGGCGCCGCCGGCGCGTTCGAGGTCGCGGTCGCCGCGCTCGCCGTCCGCGACCGCGTCGTGCCGCCCACGATCAACCTGGAGACGCCCGACCCGGCCTGCGACCTCGACTACGTGCCCGAGGGGCGGCGCGAGCTGCCCGCGCTGGAGACGGCCGTATCGTGCTCGATCGGCCTCGGCGGCCACAACGGCGCCGTCGCCGTGCGCCGCCTCTGATCAGTACGCGCCGCGTCCGCGCAGGATCGCCAGCGGCGTGCGCGCGATGATCGCGATGTCCATCCAGATCGACCAGGACTCGAGGTAGAAGAAGTCGAGCCGGACGAGCGTGTCGAAGCCGAGGTTCGAGCGGCCCGACACCTGCCACAGGCCGGTGATGCCGGGCAGCACGCTGTAGCGGCGCCGGTGCCACGGCTCGAGCAGCTCGTAGTCGCGCATCGGCAGCGGCCGCGGCCCGACGAGGCTCATCTCGCCCTTGAGCACGTTGACCAGCTGCGGCAGCTCGTCGATCGAGAAGCGCCGCAGCACGCGCCCGACGGGGGTGATGCGCGGGTCGTTGCGGATCTTGAAGAGCGCGCCGTCCGCCTCGTTCTGGTCCTCGAGCTCGGCCTGCGCCTGCGCCGCGTTCGAGACCATGCTGCGCAGCTTCAGCATCGCGAAGGTGCGCTCGCCGAGGCCGACGCGCTCGTCGCGGAAGATGATCGGCCCGGGTGACGTCAGGCGGATCGCGAGCACGCTGAGCAGCAGGACCGGGCTGAGCAGGAGCAGCAGGACGGTGGAGATCACGATGTCGAAGGCGCGCTTGACGACCCAGTCGACGCCCTGGATCGTGGGCGGCACGATGTCGAACAGGGGCACGGCGAGGCCGGGGACGTAGTCGGCGTGGTGCGCGAGCACGCCGGCCGCGGTCGGCACGACGCGCAGGCGGATGTGGTGCGGCCGGCAGGCCTCGAGCGCGACGAGCATCGTCGCGTCGTCCGGCGGGCGGGCGAGGACGACGTCGTGCGGGCTGTGCTCCGCGATCGCGTCGGGGAGGTGGTCGATGTCATCGACGTGGGCGACCATGCGCAGGCCCGGGCCGGGGGCCGCGTCGCGCAGCGCCGCCTCGACGCTGCGGGTGGCTGCGGGCTCGCCGACCACGAGCACGCGCCGCTCGACGCCGATCAGGCGCGCCGTGGCGTCGATCAGGACGTTGAGCGTGCCGCGCAGGACGGAGACGAGCAGCGCGGAGACGACGAACGTGTACGGGAAGATCAGGTACGTCGTGAAGCGCTCGTTGTCGGTGACGACGGAGAAGATCGCGACGACGACGGTGGCGAGGAACAGCCCCGCCACGATCTGCGCGCCGCCGGGGCGGGTCTCGCGCGGCCGGTAGAGGCCGTTGCGGAGGAGCATCAGGAGCGCGACGAGCAGGACGAAGGGCAGCCACTGGCGCTCGGTCTGCCAGAGCATGTCGAGCATCACCGGGTAGTCGCTGTAGACCCGGCTCAGCACCAGGTACGAGAGGATCGCGCCGGTGATCGACGCGACGTCGATCGCGACGAGCGTCGCGACCTCGATCAGCCGGCCGACGATGTGGCGCAGGCGGTGCTCGGAGACCCCGGTCTGCGCGCGCAGGTCGCGCACATCGACGAGCTCGACGGGCTGTGCGCCCGCGTCCGCGCGCGGGTCGATGGGGGGCGGCGTGGCCACGTCGCTGAGTCTACTGCGGCCGCGCGGGCGATCCTGCCTCGGACCCGCGGACCGGTCAGGCGCCGACGACGCGGCCGGTCAGCTCGGCCCGGCTCGACTCGTCGAGCAGGCGGCGCAGGCCCTCGCGCAGGTCGATCGTCGGCTCCCAGCCGAGCAGCTCCTGCGCGCGGGTGATGTCGGGGCGCCGCTGCTGCGGGTCGTTGACCGGCAGCGCCTCGAACACGATCTCGCTCTTCGAGCCGGTCAGCTCGACGACGAGCCGGGCCAGCTCGAGCAGCGTGAACTCGCCCGGATTGCCGATGTTGACGGGCTCGTGCTCCGTCGAGAACGCGAGCGCGAGGATGCCCGTGACGAGGTCGTCGACGTAGCAGAAGGATCGTGTCTGCTGGCCCGTCCCGAAGACGGTGATCGGCTTGTCCTCGAGGGCCTGGCGGACGAACGTCGGGATCGCGCGGCCGTCGAACGCGCGCATCCGCGGCCCGTACGTGTTGAAGATGCGGACGATCGCCGTGTCGACGCCCTGCTGGCGGTGGTAGGCCATCGTCATCGCCTCGGCGTAGCGCTTCGCCTCGTCGTAGACCCCGCGCGGCCCGATCGGGTTGACGTTGCCCCAGTACGTCTCGGCCTGGGGGTGCACGAGCGGGTCGCCGTAGACCTCGCTGGTCGAGGCGACGAGGAAGCGGGCGCGCTTGGCCTTCGCCAGGCCGAGGGCGTTGTGGGTGCCGTACGAGCCGACCTTCAGCGTCTGCAGGGGCAGGCGCAGGTAGTCGATCGGGCTGGCCGGGGAGGCGAAGTGGAGCACGTAATCGACGTCGCCGGGGATGTCGATGTGCTCGGTGACGTCGTGGTTGACGAACGTGAAGGCGTCCTGGCGGAGGTGCGCGACGTTGGTCAGCGACCCGGTGTCGAGGTTGTCGACGCACCAGACGCGGTGGCCCTGGTCGAGCAGGCGCTCGCACAGGTGCGAGCCGAGGAAGCCCGCACCACCCGTGACGACGGAGACCGGCATGAGGACAGGGTAGCCCCTACGGGCCGGCGGGGGCGTCGCTGTCGATGACGGGGCGGACGGGGCGGACGACGGTGGAGATGACCGCGGCGAGGATGCCGACGACGAGGCCGAGCACGATCGCGACGAGCAGCGAGAACTGGCGCGAGGCGGGCGCGACCTTGGCGCCCTTCGCCGGCGTGATGATGCGCCCCGACTCGACGTTCTCGATGTACTCGACCTGCGCCTGCAGGCCCGGCAGCTGCTCGGCGAGGAGCGCCTCCGTGTTCGAGTTGTACTGCAGCATCCCGAGGAGCGGCGTCGTCAGGGAGGCGCGCTCGGCGGGGGTGAGGGGCGCCTGGGCCAGCTCGTCGAGGCGGGACTGCGTCTCCTCGGCGCCCGCGGCGAGCTCGTCGATGCGCGCCTGCAGGGCGTCGCGGGCGGCGATCGCGTTGTCGCGCTTGGCGTCCGTGTAGCGGTTCGCCTCCGCCACGATCGACTCGGCGAGGGCGTTGGCGGCGTCCGCGGACTGGGCCGGCGTGAACGGGCCCTGGACGATCACCTGCGCGAGCGGCACCGACGTGCCCTTCGCGCCGACTGCGGTCGAGATCAGCTCGACCGACACGTGCCCCTTGAGCGCGTTCGCGTCGAGGCCGGCGGCCTCGGCTGCCGGCCCCTGATAGGCGGCCTGGCGTGCGAGCGCAGCGGCGTAGAGCGGATTCGACGAGAGCGGGTTCGCCACCAGGGAGCCGTTCGGCGTGACGGGCTGGCCGAGGAAGACGGTGGTGGCGGCGCGCGTCAGCTTGCGGTCCTCCGTGCCCGACAGGGCGTACGAGAGGACCACGGCCCCGATCACGCAGATCGCCACGATCCACCAGCGGGCGATCACGCGCTCGATGTAGCCCCGGAGGTCGATCTCCTGCTCTGCTCCACGCACGTCGGCCATGTTCTCCCACAGTACGGGACGTTCGGCCCGGTCCCTTCCCGGCTAGGATCGGTCGCATGCGCCCCCGCCCGGAGCCCGCGCGCTGAGGGTCGTCCTCGTCGACCCGCGCGGCGACACGCGCCCCTATGACGACGCCCTCGCGGCCGCGCTCGCGGCGCGCGGCCACGACGTCGCGCTGTGGACGTGCGCGCCGCGGGTGCCGATCCCGCCCATCGGCGGCGGCGTGCGGGTCCGCCATGCCTTCTACCGCCTCGCCGACCGTGTGCCGGGGCGGGCGCGGCGGGTGGCGCGGGGCCTCGAGCACCCGCTCGACCTCGTCGCCCTGGTGCCGTGCCTCGTCCGCCGACGGCCCGACGCGGTGCACGTGCAGTGGCTGCCCCTCGGCGCCGTCGACCGCGGCTTCTGGCGGGCCGCCTCGGCGCTGCTCGGCTTCCCCGTCGCGTACACGGCGCACGACGCGCTCCCGAACGACCCGACGCCGCGCCGGCTGCGCCGCGCGGCCCTGAACGCGCGCGCCTTCGGCCGCGTCGTCGTGCACTCCGAGCACGGCCGCCGTGCGCTCGTCGACGAGCTCGGCGCCGACGCGGCCGCCGTGCGCGTCATCCCGCACGGCGCGCTGACCGCGTTCCGGGACGTCGCGCCCGTCGCGCCGGACGTCCCGGCGGGGCCGCTGGTGGCGATGGTCGGGCTGATCCGCCCGTACAAGGGCCTCGACGTCCTGCTCGATGCCTGGCCCGCGGTGCGCGCCGCCGTCCCCGACGCGCACCTGCTCGTGCAGGGCCGCGTGCTCGGCGATCCCGACGGGGCGGCGCGCCTCGGGCGGCTCGCCGCCGACCCCGCGGCGGGCGTCACCGCGGACCTGCGCTTCACCGAGACGGCGGAGTTCGCCGGTGCACTCGCGCGGGCCGACGTCGTCGTGCTGCCGTACCGGCGGATCGACCAGTCCGGGGTGCTGTTCAGCGCGCTGGCGCTCGGCCGCCCGATCGTGGCCTCGCGGGTCGGGGGCCTCGCCGAGGTCGTCGAGCAGACCGGCGCCGGCGTCTGCGTCGAGCCCGGGGACCCCGCGGCGCTGGCCGAGGCCCTCGTCGCGCTCCTCCGCGACCCCGCGCGTCGCGACGCGATGGCGGCGGCCAGCCGGGCCGCCGCGGACGGGCCGTTCTCGTGGGACCGGATTGCGGCGCAGACGGAGGCGTTCTACCGCGGCTGAGGCGCGTCGGCGCCTCCTCGTCAGCGGCCGTTCGGACCGCCGTGGTAGGCGTCGCGACGATGGGTGATGCGCTCCACGGTCACGCGGCGGGCCTCGTCGCCGACCGCGTAGAGGACCCGGTACTCACCGCGGCGGATGCCGAGGAGGCCGCTGAACGGGGAGCCGAGTGGCTTGCCGACGTCGCGCGGCGCCGTGCGCAGAGGTCCGTGCAGGAGCTCGACGACCGCGCCGGCGACGCCCGGGGGCAGTTCGTCCCGGAGCGCGCGCGTCGCGCGCGGGCTCAGCACGACCTCGTGCACGGCGCTACCGCGCCTTCGCCCTCGCCCGGATCTCCTCGATCACGTCGTCGAGCCGGGTGTCCGGAACGCCGCGTCTGCGATCGCGCCGGGCGCGCTCGAGCTCCTCGAGCACGCCAGGCTCGCCGAGCGCCTCGAGCGTGAGCTCGATCGACTCGAGTTCGTCGGGGGAGATCAGCACCGCGACGGGCCGCCCGTTGCGGGTGACCGTCACGCGCTCGTGCTGGAGCTCGACGGCGTCGAGGAACTCGGAGAAGCGGGCCTTCACTGCACGCACAGACTCGACGATCATGGTGACTGCAATTGTGTCACACCCCGCGCGGACGCTCGCGGCCCGCACGCGCGGTGCACCGCCGGACGCGCCTCAGGCGACGGGGTCGGCGTCGAAGCGCACGATCCCGCTCGCCCAGGAGAGGCCGACGCCGAAGCCGCTGAGGAGCGCGGTGCGGCCGGCGAGGGCGCCGTCGCGGGCGACGTCGGCGATCAGGAACGGGATCGACGACGAGACGAGGTTGCCGGTGTCGCGTAGGCGGATCGGCACCCGCTCCGGGTCGAGGCGCATGCGGCGCACGAGCTGCGACAGCATGTGGTTGCTCGCCTGGTGCAGCAGGAAGAGGTCGATGTCGGCCTGCTCGATCCCGTTCGCGACGCAGCAGCGCGCGACGTCGTCGGGGACGGTGGTGAGCATGAACTCGAAGATGTTCCGACCCGCCATCGAGAGGCAGCGGCGGCCGTCGGCGTCGGGCTCGACGATCAGGTTGCGGTGCCCCGCGCCGTCGGTGCCGAAGACGACCTCGCCGATCCGCCCGCCGGGTCCCTCGCGGCTGATCCAGGTCGCAGCAGCGCCGTCGCCGAACAGCGGCGAGGTGCCGCGGTCGGCCGGGTCGATCACCTTCGAGTACGGGTCGGAGGTGACGAGCAGGGCGTGCTCCAGGCCGAGCGCCTCGAGCATGCCGCGCACGATCGCGAGGCCGTAGACGAAGCCGGAGCAGCCGAGGCCGATGTCGAAGCACGCCGTGGTGCGCTCGAGGCCGAGGCGGTCCTGCACGAGCGCCGACGTGTGGGGGAGCCCGTAGTCGGGGTTCTGGGTGCAGACGATCAACAGCTGCACCGCGGCGCGGTCGAGGTCGGGGCACTTCGCGAACAGGTCCTCCGCGGCGGCGACGGCCATGTCGGCCGCGCCCTCGCCGGGCGCGGCGACGCGGCGCTCGTGGATGCCGAGCTTGTCCTCCAGGAAGGCGCGGTCCCAGCCGAAGCGCTCGATCAGCTCGTCGTTGCCGACGACCTGCTCGGGCAGGTACGTGCCGATCGCGCGGATGACGCTCACGCGTCGTCCCCGTCGGCGAGGGAGAGGCGGGGCAGCTCGGCCATGCCCTCCCCATTGAACACGACCTGGTGGTAGAAGCGGGACAGGGTGACGCCGCGGCGGTATTCGCCGAGGCGCGGCGCGAGCGCCTCGCCGGCCGCGAGCTGCAGCATCCGGTGCGGGTAGTCGCCGCCGGCGGCGAGCGGGAGCGGGAAGGCGCCGCCGATGCGCGGGTTGACGTCCGTCACCTCGTGGCGGTCCGACGCCTCCCGGAAGCACTGCACGGTGCCGGGGCCGCGCAGCCCGATCGCCTCCGCCACGCGGCGGCCGACCTCGACCAGGGCGGGGTCCTCGATCGTGGTGCCCTTGATCTGCTCGCCGCCCTTCGACTGGATCATGCTGCGCGGGATCGCGTCGAGGCAGCGCCCGTCGAGGTCGCAGAGGACGTCGATCGAGAACTCGGTGCCGGAGCAGCACTCCTGCACCATCGACGGCAGCGAGGTGTAGCGGAGGAAGAAGGCGAGCTCGGCGGGGTCGGCGCAGCGGTAGATGCCCTCCGAGCCGCGCCCCTCGCGCATCTTCACGAGCACCGGGTAGCGCAGGTCCCCGGGCAGGTCGGCGGGGTCGAAGGTGCGCGGCGAGTCGAGGCCCTCCGCCTCGAGGAAGCGCGCCATCGCGAGCTTGTCGACGCAGCGTCGCGTCGCCTCGGGGCCCGGGATGAAGGCGGTGCAGCCGACCGCGGCGAGCCGCGGCGCGAGGTCGGAGAGCAGCACCAGGTCCCATTCGGAGCAGGGCAGCACCATTCCGCAGCCGTGCGCCTCGGCGGTCGCCACGAGGTGGTCGGCGTAGCCCGGGTCGTCGGCGCGCGGCGCCTCGACCTGCACGTCGCAGAAGGGCAGCGCGGGGGCGAGCCGGCTCGAGTCGGTGCCGACCACCAGGCCGCCGCCGCGCCGCCCGAGCGCGTCGCGGAAGGCCTGCACGACGTCGACGCGCAGCCCGACGCAGGTCAGCAGCACGTTCACGCGCCGCCCCCGTCCGCCTGCCAGCCGCCGTCCGCGCCCTTGTACGTGCCGGAGCGCGACAGCAGCGTGCCGACGGTGCGCAGCATGATCCGCAGGTCGAGGCCGAGCGACTGGTGCTCGACGTACCACACGTCGAGCTCGATCCGCTCGTCCCAGGGCAGCTGCGCGCGGCCGTGGATCTGGGCCCAGCCGGTCAGGCCGGGCTTGACCTCGAGGCGGCGGCGCTGGCGGTCCGTGTAGCGGTCGACCTGGTAGCGGAGGGTCGGCCGCGGCCCGACGAGGCTCATCTCGCCGACGAGGACGTTCCAGAACTGGGGCAGCTCGTCGACCGACGTGCGACGCAGGAGGTCGCCGATGCGGAGGATGCGCGGGTCGCCCTCGGCCACGGCGTAGCCCGCGCCCTGGGATTCGGCGTCGACGACCATCGTGCGCAGCTTCAGCACCTCGAAGGCCCGGCCGTCGATGCCGACGCGCTCCTGCCGGAACAGCACGGGACCGCCGTCCTCCCGCTTGATCAGGAGCGCGGCGGCGCCGACCACCGGAGCGGACAGGGCGAGGCCGACGGCGGCGCCGGTCACGTCGAGGGCGCGCTTGGCGGCGCGCTCCCAGGCCCTCATCGGGTGCCCTCCGCGCGCTCCCAGACCGGCTCGATGCCGCGGAAGAGCGCCTCGTAGAGCGCGATCAGGGTGGCCAGGGTCACGAGCACGTAGTACTGGCAGAGCGCGAGCAGCCGCTGGCGCGACCCCGTCAGCCGGGACAGGAGCGCGAGGCCGACGAGGACGCCCTGGGCGGCGAGGATCGCCCACCAGACGCCGCCGTCGGCGAGCGCGAGGACGATGCTCGCGGCGAGCAGGACGAGATGCAGGAGGCCGCTCGCGTAGCGCAGGAGCCGGTGCGAGACCATCTGCAGCCAGTAGACGGGCCCCATCCGGGAGAGGGAGAACATGCGCCCGTGGAAGACGATCAGCCAGCAGTGTCCGAACATCCGCACCTTGCGGCGGAACTCGTCTGCGAGGTCGGTGGAGGGCTTCTCCGAGGCCACCGCGTCGGGGACGTAGGTGGCGATCAGGCCGTCCTTGACGAAGCGGTACGGGAACGACAGGTCATGGCCGAAGCGCGGGTCGACGAAGCGGTAGTCGCCACCGCGGACCGCGTAGATCGAGCCGTTGCCGCCCGTCACGGAGCGCATCCGCGCCTCCCACCCGCGCAGCGCCACCTCGAAGCGCCAGTAGGCGCCCTCGCGGTTCGTGCCGTCAGCTGCGCGCAGGTGCAGGCGCCCGCAGACGTAGCCGACGCGGCCGTCGGCGAAGGGCCGCACGAGCCGGCGCAGGGCCTGCGGCTCCCACGCGCAGTTGGCGTCGGAGAAGGCGAGCACCTCGGGCCAGTCGCCGAGCGCGCGCACGGCGGTGTCCTGCGCGTTGACCTTGCCGCCGCGCTCGGCGCGCACGAGCTCGACGCCGCGGCTCGCCCAGCGCTCGACGATCTCGTCGGTGCCGTCGTCGGAGGCGTCCGAGGTGACCACGATCCGCAGCCGCTCGCCCGGGTAGTCGAGGGCGAGCGCGTTCTCGAGCTTGGCCTCGATCACGTCGGCCTCGTTGTGAGCGGCGATCACGAGCGCCACGCGCGGCTCGATATCGGCGGCATCGATCCGCCGCGGAGCGACCTTCGACCACGCGAACGCGACGAGCGGGTAGCCGACGTGCGTCCACACGAGGAGGACGAGGGCGGCCCAGCCGATGGCCTCGACGAGGAGCACCCGGGAAGGGTATCCGTCAGCGGGCCGGTGCGGCCCCGGGTTCGGCCGCGTCGTCCGGCTCCGTCGCGCGCTCGCCGGCGAGTGCAGCGGGCGCGGCGACGATCAGGAGCAGGAGCACGTAGAAGGCGCTGAAGATCATGGTCAGGTAGAAGACGTTGCCGGCGAGGGTCGCGGCGAAGCCGGCGGCGAGGCCGGTGGCGGCCGCGAAGACGAGGCCGTCGTCGCCCGCCAGCGCCCCGCGGGCGCGTCCGGCGCGCAGGAGCGCCCGCAGGCGCGACGCGACCCAGAGCAGGAACGCGAGCCAGACGATCGCGCCCGCGAGCCCCATCTCGGTGAGGGTGGCGACGATGAAGGAGTGCGGGCCGAAGTCGGCTCGGCCCGTCTGGAACTGGTAGTAGAGGGCGAAGTTGTTGATCCCGATCCCGAACAGGGGCGACGTCTCCATCACGGGCACGATCAGCTGGAAGAACTCGACGTGGGCCTGCGACGAGCGGCTGTCGGTCGCCGTGCGCGAGGCGAGCAGCTGGCCGAGCTCCTGCGTGCGCGGTGCGGCGAAGGCGCCGCCGAGGACGGCGAGGATCGCGAGCGCGATGACGATGTGGCGGTTGAAGAGGCGCCCGCGGTGCCACCACAGGAGCAGCAGGGTGCCGACGCCGAGGCCGAGCAGGCCGCTGCGCGACTGGGTCAGGAGCAGCGCGGTCAGGAGCACCATGCCGATGCCGGTCAGCAGCGTGCGGTGCTCGCGCGCCCAGCCCGCGCGGGCGCCGGCGATGAGGGCGACGACGAGCAGGAGCGGCGCGGCCGCGAGGACGCCGAGGTGGTTCGGGTCCTCGCTGAAGCCGGTCAGGCGGTAGACCTGGGCCTGGCCGGTGACGCCGTACTGGTCGAAGGACGAGACGACGCCGTAGAGGTTGGCGCCGAGGACGCGTGCCCCGGGGAAGACGGGGGCGAGCAGCACGCGGTCGAGCTCGACGCCGGTGGCGGTGCGCACGGCGGTCTGCACGAGGCCGTAGGCGGCGCTGACGGTGACGCCCGCCACGAAGGCGCCGGCGAGCCGCCACCACAGCTCGCGCCCGCGCCGCGCCGCGTGGGCGACGCCGCAGACAAGGAAGAGCGCGAACAGCGCCCACTTGACGAAGCCCTTCGACCACTGCGCCATCGCGATCGTCGTGTCGAGGCCGAGGTAGCCGGCGAGGTGGACGGCGGCCAGGAGCAGCACGAAGGCGAGGGCGACGAGCGCGGCGGGATGGAGGCGGGCATCGCGGCGCACCAGCCGGTCGAGCGCGAACAGCGCCACGAACGCGACCTGCAGCAGGTCGACGAGGGTGACGCGCCCGGCGGCCTCCCATGACATCTTCTGCCACGTGGCCGTGACGGCCACGAGCAGGAGCAGGGCGTCGAGCAGGGTGATGCCGCGCAGGTGGCGCATCGCCCCATTGTGTACCGCGCGCCGGGGCCGGACCCTGCCCGCTATGCGGCGGCGACGAGGGCGAGCGGCACGCCCGACGGATCGCGCACGAGCGCCGCGCCGTCCTCGCGGACGACCGCGCCGCCCGCGGCGTCGATCCGCGCGAGCGTGGCGTCGAGGTCCGCGGCGGGGATCCGCAGCTCGGCGCGGGCGAGCCGAGCGGTGCCCGCCCCGGCTGTGGCGGCGCCCGCGCTGCGCCACGTGTTGGCGCCGATGTGGTGGTGGTAGCCGGCCGCCGACAGGAACGCGGCCTGCGGCCCGTACGTGGCCACGAGGTCGAGCCCGAGGACGTCCCGGTACCAGGCGATCGTCGCGGGCACGTCCGCGACCTGCAGGTGCACGTGGCCCATGGTCGTGCCGACGGGCAGGCCGTCGTACGGCTCGGCCGGGTCCGCGAGCGCGAGCAGGTCGGGGACGTCGAGGGCGAGCGTCGTCATCAGCTGGTCGACGCGCCCCTCCCAGACGTCGCGCGGGCGGTCCGCGTAGATCTCGATGCCGTGGCCGTCGGGGTCGCGCAGGTAGACGGCCTCCGATACGACGTGGTCGCTCGCGCCCTCGAGCGGCACGCGCGCGGTGGCCGCATGCCGCGCCCAGCGGGCGAGGTCGGCGCGCTCGGGCACGAGCAGCGCGAGGTGGAAGAGCCCCACCTCGCCGCCCGCCGGCGCGGCGCCCGCCTCCTCGACGAGCCGCACGAGCGGGGCGCCTGCGACGCCGAGCTGGGCTCGGCCGTCCACCTCCGCGAGCACCCGCAGCCCGATGGCGTCGCGGTAGTAGGCGGCGGAGCGGGCGAGGTCGGCGACGACGAGGTCGACCGGGCCGAGGGCCAGGGCGGGCAGGCGGGGGTGCATGCCCACGGCCCAACGCCGCCGCCCGTCCGGGCATTCCTGAGGAGTCCGGGGACGCGGGGCGAATCCGCAGGCAGACTGGGTCCGTGCGCCATCGCCTGCTCCTCATCCTCGCCCTCGGCAGCCTCCTCGCCGCGCCCGCCGCCGCCTCGGCCGCGAAGCCGCCGGCCGCCGTCGTCGCGGATCCCGAGATCAGCTGGGTGCGGGTCGGCGTCGTGACGCCGGCCGCGGGGCAGTCCTCGCCCCTGGCGGGCCGCGTCGTCGTGCGCGTGCGCGTCCTGCACCGCCCGCTCGGCGAGCCCGCGCCCGGCGCGCGCAGCGTGGGGGCCGTGACCGTCGTCCTGTCCCGCTTCCGCGGCGAGCGCGACTACACCGTCGGCGGCGGCGCCGCCTCGCGCGTCGTGCCCGTCCTCGCGGGGCCGCTGGGTGTCGTCTACCGCGTGGTCCTCAACCCGCGCCAGAGCGCCGCGGTGCGGAGCGCCTCCGACGACGGCGCGCTGCGCGCCCTCGTCCTCGTCGACCAGCGCACCACCGCCAGGAGACGCGCGCCCGCGACCGGCAACGCGATCTCGCTCGGCGACGCGAAGGCCTTCGCGATCGGCCTGCCCCTGCCGGCCGACGCGCCGCCCCTGCTCCAGCGTCGTCGCGCCGAGGCGATCGTCGCCGCGGACGCCGGCGGGCGCGCGATCGTCGAGCGCGTCCGCATCCCCGTCAGCGGGGGCCGCGTGCTCGAGCTCGCGCCCGGCGATCCGCTGGACCCGACGGGCGCGCCGAGCCCGCTCGACGGCACCCTGCGCCTCGTCGGCCCCGACCGCGCCGTCCTCGCGGAGGCGCCGGCGCCCGCGGGCCTCACCCTCGCCGTGCGGCCGACGGGCGCCCCGCGCGGCACGCTCGCCTGGCCCGTGATCGAGCTGCCCGGGCTCGAGCCGATCGCGGCGGGCACGGCGCGGATCACGGCACCGCGGCCGCGCTGATCAGCGCAGGCGGCGGAGCACGCCGACGGCCATCAGGGCGCCGGCGGCGGCGATGGCGATCGGGGCGAAGCGGCGCGCCGTGCCGGCCGCCTCGGCCTTCGCGGAGCCCGCGGCGGAGCCGAGGCCGCCGACGGCCTCGACGAAGCCGGCCTGGGCCGCCTCCGCCTCGGCGCGGGCCGCGGCGAGGTCCTTCTTGGCGCTCACAGCAGCCCGTCCCCGTCGCTCGTCCCGCGGGCGAACTCGCCCGGGGTCGACTTGGCGATGCCGATCGCGCTCTCCGGCACCGGCGGCCCGACCTTCGCCAGGATCGTCTTGCCGGCCAGGCCGCAGACGCCGGCGAGGACCAGGAATCCGATCGCGGTGATCAGGGCGGCGAGCCACAGCGGCACGACGCTGGCGATGCCCCAGATGATCGCGATCATGACCGCGAACAGGGACAGGAAGGCGAGCGCGCCGGCGAGGACGAGCAGGCCGACGCCGGGCGCGGCCTGCTGCATCTTGTACTTGATCTCGGCCTGCGCGAGGGCGATCTCGGCGCGGACCAGGCGCTGGGCCTGCTCCGAGACCTTGAACGCGCCCTCCTGCAGGCGGTCGATGACGTCGCGCATGGACCGGATCCTACCCGCTCGCCGATCTCGTCGCCGCGTCCTCGGCCTCCTCCCACTCGCGCATCAGGGCGCGCAGCTCCTCCTGGCGCTGGCTGTGCGCCCTCGCGGTCTGCGCGAACAGCTGGTGGTCGGCGCGCACGCTCGCGTCGGCGAGCTCGGCCTCGAGCTGGGCGATCACATCCTCCTTCGCGGACACCTCCGCGGCGAGCTGGCGGGCGCGCCGCATTTCCGGCGTCGTCTTCGGCGCGCGCCTCGGCTTCGGCGCCGCGGCCGCCCGCTTGACGGTCTTCTCGCGCACGCCGCCGTCGGTGGCGGCGAGGAAGTCCTCGTAGTCGCCGTTGCGGCGCACGAGCGTGCCGGACTCGATCGAGAGGGTCTCGTCGGCGATCGCGTCGATCAGGGCGCGGTCGTGGGAGACGAGCAGGATCGCGCCCTCGTACGCGTCGAGCGCGGCCTCGAGGGCCTCGCAGGCCTCGACGTCGAGATGGTTGGTCGGCTCGTCGAGGACGAGCACGTTGGCTCCGGACGCCACCAGCTTCGCGAGCAGCAGGCGCTTGCGCTCGCCGCCGGACAGCACCTCGACCTTCTTCTCGACCTCGCTGCCGGGGAACAGGAAGCGCCCGAGCAGCGTGCGGCAGTCCGTGGTGCCGAGGTCGGTGCCGGCCGACATCGCCTCGAGCACGGTGGCGCGGGCCGGCAGGTCGTCGGCGTGCTGTGAGAAGTACGCGACTTCGACGTTGTGGCCCAGCTTGACGGAGCCAGCGGCGGGCGCACGCTCGCCGACGAGCGTCTCGACGAGCGTCGTCTTGCCGGAGCCGTTCGGGCCGATCACGGCCATCGCGCGGCCGCGCTCGAGCACGAACGAGCCGTCCTCGAAGAGGACGCGGTCGCCGGCCGTCAGGGTCAGGTCGCGGGCCTCGACGACGTCGCGGCTCGGCTTCGGCGTCTTCGGGAAGCCGAAGGCGAGCCGCACCTCCTTCGCGGGCCGCTCGAGCCGCTCGATCCTGTCGAGCCGCTTGCCGAGCGATTTCGCCTGCCGCGCCCGGGTGCCGGCGCCGAAGCGCGCGATGAAGCGCTCGAGGCGCTGGATCTCCTCCTGCTGGCGCTCGAACGCCTCCGCGGCCTGCGTCTCCTCGAGGATGCGCTCCTTGCGGTAGGCGCTGTAGCGCATGTTGTAGACCTTCGGCCGTCCCCGGCCGAGCTCGACGACGCCGGTCGCGACGGCCTCGAGGAACCAGCGGTCGTGCGAGACGACGAGGACGGCGCCCTTGAAGTCGGCGAGCTCCGACTCGAGCCAGTCGAGGTTCTTCAGGTCGAGGTGGTTCGTCGGCTCGTCGAGCAGGAGCAGGTCCGGGTTCGCCGACAGCGTGCGCGCGAGCGCCGCGCGGGTCAGCTCGCCGCCGGAGAAGGTCGACAGCTCGCGGCCCATGTCGGCATCCTCGAAGCCGAGTCCGCGCAGGACCGACTCGACGTGGACGCGCCACGTGTACCCGCCGACCTGGTCGAACTCGGCCTGCGCCGCCGCGTACGCGTGCAGCGTGGCGTCGCCGTGGTCGCCCGCGGCCATCGCCTGCTCGAGCTCGGCGAGCCGCCGCTCGATCGCCTCGACGTCGCCGAGCAGCTCGGCCACGTAGGCGCCGAGCGTGCGCCCGTCGGCGCGGGGCGGGCGCTGGTCGTGCAGGGCGACGCGCCAGCCGCGTGGGAGGCCGACCTCACCCGCGTCCGGCGTCGTCTCGCCGGCGATGATCCTGAGCAGTGTCGTCTTGCCGACCCCGTTGCGGCCGACGACGCAGAGCCGCTGCCCGGCGGACACGCGCAGCGACACGTCGTCGAGGAGGACGCGGTCCCCGTACGCCTTCGTCACGCCCGCGAGGTGCATCGTCGCCATCCCGGCATCCTACGATCAGGCCGTGGACGGGCACGCCGACGACGACGCGTGGATCCGCGCGCGCTACCCGACGCTCGACGAGCTGTGCGCGGCGCGCGACGACGACGCGGCGACGTGGCGGGCGGAGATCGACGCCGGGCGGATGCCCGGGCCGAGCTACGAGCTGGACGGGGCGGGGCGCTTCCCGCCGGCGTACTTCGGCCTCGTCGACGAGGCCGGCTCGGTGGCGGCGCTGCGCGGGCACTTCGAGGGGCGCTTCGCCATCTCGAGCGACGAGACGGGCGCCCTCGCCGGTCCCGACGAGCTCGACGAGGCCTGGGCCGAGTACCTGTCGGGGGCCTGGGGGCGGCTGCTGTTCGACCCGACGCCGGAGAGCGCCGTCCAGGCGAACCGCCTGGCCGGGTCGATCGCCGAGCTGCTCGACCGGCCGGCCCCCGACGACCCCGCCTGGCGGCGCCGGCTCGGGGCGCGGACGGACGCGCTGGCGGCGCTGCTGCGGGAAGGATGCGGGCGCGATCGGGCGAACGGGGAGCCGCATCCCTGGGACCTCTGGGTGGCCGCGCCGCGCCGCGACTACGCTGACGTCCTCGCGGACCCCGACGCGCCGCCCGGCGCAGGAGAACCGGACGCATGAGCTACGACACCCTCGCCCTGATCCACTCGATCGCCGCCTACGTCTGGTTCGGCGCCCTCTTCGGCTCGCTCGTCTTCGCCACGCTCGCGTCGCGCCGCAGCCCGGAGGGGATCCTCGTCGGCGCCTTCGCGATGCTGCGCTTCTCGACCCGGGTCGGCCTGCCCGCCGCGATCATCCTGATGATCGCCGGCATCTGGATGATGAGCGAGGGCGGCCTCAACTGGGGCGCCACCTGGATCTCGATCGGCTTCCTGATGTGGATCCTCGCGGCCGTCGGCGGCAGCGGCCTGATGCACCCGACGGCGCGCAAGCTGCGCAACGCCACGATCGGCTCGCCCGAGGCGGCGGCGTACGCGAAGCGCATCGTCTGGATCGGCGCCGCGCAGATCCTCCTGATCGCCATCGCGATCTGGGCGATGAGCTCGCAGCCCGGGTAGCGGCGCTGCGCTCCGACCCGCTCCTGCGCGACCGCGACGGGCGGCTCCTGCTCGGGGCGCAGGCCCTCGACGTGATCGGGGCGGGCGTGTCCATGATCGCGCTGCCGTGGCTCGTCCTCGACGGCGGCGGCAGCGCCTCGTCGGCCGCGCTCGTGTTCGCGTTGTCGGTCGCGCCCTACGTCGCCTTCGGCCTCGTCGCGGGCGTCGTCGGCGATCGCCACAACCGCCGCCGCATCATGTGGGTCGCGCACCTCGTGCAGGTCCTCGCCGCGCTCGTGATCCCGGCCTGGGTGCTGGTCGGCCACCCGCCGCTCGGCGTCGTCCTCGCCGCCGCGATCGCGATCGGCACGGCGCGCGTGTTCGTCGACGCGGCCGTGTTCGGGGCGATCGCCGCGCTGATCGGCCGTGAGCGCTTCACCGAGGGGCAGGCCACCCTGTCGGCGGCGTGGGCGATCGGCTACTTCGTCGGGCCGGCCCTCGGCGGCGCCCTGATCGCCGCGATCGGGCCCGGGCTGACCCTCGTCGCGGAGGCGGTCATGTTCGCCTGCGCGATGGGGATGATCCTCGCCGTCCGGCGGCCGCTCGACGCGGAGGACCGCGGCCCGCCGGAGCCGGCGCTGGCGATGGCCCGCGAGGGACTCGCGGTGATCTGGCGGACGCCGCGCGTGCGCGCCTACACGTGGCTGAGCATCGGCTGGAACCTCGCCGCCGCGTCATCGGCGGCGCTCGTCGTCCCGCTCCTGCGCGAATCGCTCGACCTGTCGTCGGTGCAGGCCGGGATCGTGCTCGCGATCGGCAGCTTCGTGGCGATCGGGGTGCCGAGCCTGCTCGGCTGGGCCGTGCCGCGGCACGGACCGGGCCGGGTGGCTGCCGCGATGACGGGCACGAGCGCGGTCGCCATCCTCGGCACGGGCCTCGCGCCCGGGTTCGCGACGGTGACCGTGGCGAACGGAGCCCGCTCCCTCGCCGACTACGCGCTCCTGTCGACGATCATCGGCGAGCGCCAGCGCGGCGTGCCCGACCGCCTGCAGGCCCGGGTCGGCATCACCGGTCGCATGATCGCCGTCGCGGCGATCGCCAGCGGGGGCCTGATCGGCGCGGCCCTCGCGGGCCCGCTCGGCGTGCGCGGCGTGTTCGTGGCGTCGGGGGTCGGCGTCGCGGTCGCGTTCGCGCTCACGATCCCCGGCGTCCTGCGCGTCGGGCGCGGCTAGCCGAGCAGCTCGAGGAGGGCGTCGACGAGGCCGTCCAGGTCGTGCTCGGCCGCCTCGAGGGCGACGGGGATGCCGAGCTCGCGCATCGCGGCGCTCGTGGCCGGCCCGATCGAGACGCCGCGGACGGCGTCGAGATCGCGGTCCGCGAAGGCGGCGGCGAAGGCGCGCGCGGTGGAGGCCGAGGTGAAGGCGACGGCGTCGGCGCCGAGCGCGGCGTCCGAGTCGGGCACGACCGCCGCGGTGCGGTAGAGGACGGCGATCTCGACCTCCGCACCGGCCTTCGCGAGGCCCTCGGGCAGGAGGTCGCGCGCCTCCTCGGCGCGCGCGATCAGGACGCGCCGGCCCGCGGCGTGCTCCGCGAGCAGGTCGAGCAGGCCCTCGGCCACTGCCCGCTCGGAGACGACGTCCGCGACGATGCCGACCTCGCGCAGGGCGGCCGCGGTGGCGGGGCCGATCGCGGCCACCTCGACGCCGGCGAGGGCGCGCGCGTCGCCGCCGATGCGCTCCAGGAGGAGGCGCGGTGCGTTCGGGCTGGTGATGACGACGACGTCGAACGCGGACGGGTCGATCGGGTCGCCCGCGACGGGCTCGGTCCGGATCAGGGGCGCGTTGACGACGCGGGCGCCGAGGTCGGCGAGGCGGCGGGTGAGGCCTTCGGCCTGCGCGCGGGCGCGCGTGATCGCGACCGTGCGGCCTGCGAGCGGCAGCCGCTCCGCCCAGCCGATCGCGTCGCGCACCGAGACGACGTCGCCGACGACGGTGACGGCGGGCGAGCGCACGCCCGCGGCCTCCGCGTCCGCCGCGATCGTGGCCAGCGTGCCGGTGGTGACGCGCTGCGTCGGGAGCGTGCCGCGCTCGACGATGCCGACGGGCGTGCCGGGGTCGCGGCCGCCCGCGACGAGCGCCGCGGCGATCGCGCCGAGCCGGCCGACGCCCATCAGCAGGACGAGCGTGCCGCCCGCGCGGGCCAGGGCCGCCCAGTCCGTCTGCGTCTCCGTCTTCGCGGGGTCCTCGTGCCCGGTGACGATGGTGACGTGCGTGGCGAGGCCGCGGTGCGTGACCGGGATCCCGCCCGCCGACGGGGCCGCGATCGCGCTGGAGATGCCCGGCACGACCTCGTAGCCGACGCCGGCGGCGCGGAGCGCCTCCGCCTCCTCCGAGCCGCGCCCGAACACGAACGGGTCGCCGCCCTTCAGACGCAGCACGCGTTTACCCTGCCGCGCCAGGTCGATCAGCATCGCGCCGATTTCCTCCTGCGGCACGGTGTGGTTGTTCTTCAGCTTCCCCACGTAGATAC
>JAURLF010000230.1 GCA_030831375.1 Gaiellales bacterium
GCGTCGATCACGAGGCAGCCCTCCGGCGCCTCGAGCGGGAGCTCGGTGCCGGCCAGCCGGTCGACGACGAGGACCTCGGCGCGGCGCACGAGGTCGAGGCCGCGGACGGTGATCAGGCCCGGATCGCCCGGGCCGGAGCCGACGAGGAAGACGGTCATGCGCGGCCCGCCTCGAGGATCGCCTCGGCGCCGGCGACGAGCAGGCGGTCGACGAGGACGTCGTGGATCCCGATCGGGTCGGACCCCTCCACCGTCTCGCGCACGACGCGGGAGCCGTCGGGCGATGCCACCCAGCCGGTCAGCCGCCAGCCGTCGGCGTCGCGGTGCGCGTGCGCGGCGACGGGGACGCGGCAGCCGCCGCCCAGCGCGCGCGTGACGAGGCGCTCGGCGTGGACCGCGTCCGTCGTCTCCCGGTGGCAGGAGCGGGCCGCGACATGCTCCTCCCCGACGCGGGTCTGCAGCGCGATCGCGCCCTGCCCCGACTCGGGCAGGAGGTCCTGCGCGTCGAAGCGGAACCCGATCTCGCCCGCGAGGCCGAGGCGGTCGAGTCCGCACGCGGCGAGGACCACGGCGTCGAGGCGGTCCGTGGCGCGCCGGTTCAGGCGCGTCTGCACGTTGCCGCGAATCGGCACGATCTCGAGGTCGGGGCGCAGATGCACGAGCGACGCCGTGCGGCGCAAGGACGACGTGCCGACGCGCGCCCCCTGCGGCACCTCGGCCAGCGTGCGGGCGCCGCCGCACCATGCGTCGCGCGGATCGGCGCGCTCCAGGCAGCCGACGACCGGGAGCCCCTCGTCCTCGTCGCCGGTCAGGTCCTTCGCGGAGTGCACCGCGATGTCGACCTCGCCCGCGGCGAGCGCCTCCTCGAGCGCGCTCGCGAACGCGCCGGGACCGAGTTCGCCGAGCGGGGCCGTCGCGGCCTCGTCGCCGCGCGTCGAGATCACGACCACCTCCGGCTCGACGCCGTGCGCTGTCAGCGCCCGCGCGGCCAGCTCGGCCTGGGCGAGGGC
The DNA here is from genome assembly GCA_030831375.1 of Gaiellales bacterium. GTDB lineage: Bacteria > Actinomycetota > Thermoleophilia > Gaiellales > F1-60-MAGs149 > F1-60-MAGs149. Next base: position 1,010 of record JAURLF010000230.1, read on the forward strand.
GAGCGGCGAGCCGCGCGTGCCGAGCCGCAGGGTCACGGGCGCGGCTCGCCGTCGCCCGGGGGCGGCGCGAGCTCGTCGAGCTGGCGCTCGATGCGGCCCAGCTTGCGGCCGATGATGCCGACGTAGAGGAGGATCACGACCCAGACCGCGAGGTAGGCGGCGGCGACGTACGGCACGGCGTCGCGGAGCGTCATGCGTCCTCCCCCCGGGCGGCGCGCTGGTACTCGACGAGGCGCGCGGCGGCGCGCTTGCCGCGCAGCTCGACGGACATCAGGAGCGCCATCAGGCTGAGCATGCCGGCGAGGCCGACGAGGAACGTGACGAGGAAGCTGTCCGGCATCGCCGCCCCGCTCGAGGTGAAGACGGTCGGGTGGATCAGCGTCTCGGCGATCCGCACCGCGAGGAACGAGAGCGGGATCAGGCCGACGCCGAGCAGGGCGTAGACGGCGGAGGCGGAGCGCCGCCGCTCGCCCTCGTCGAGGGAGAAGCGCAGCATGAAGTACGCGCAGTAGTAGAGGAACAGGATCAGGAAGACGTTGATCTGGCGGTCCCCCCAGTTCCACCAGACGCCCCACGAGGCCTTCGCCCAGATCGGCCCCGTCAGGAGCACGAGCGTGCCGAAGATGGTGCCGGAGTGCACGCCGACGTAGGAGCGCAGGTCCCACTCGGGGTCACGGCGCCACAGGTACAGCGCGGCGCAGACGGCGCCGTAGCCGAAGGCGGCGTACGAGGCGAGGGCGACGGGGACGTGCAGGTAGAAGATCTTCTGGCTGAAGCCCTGGTCCACGTCGTCGCCCGTCCACCAGAAGGCGAGCACGACCGTCAGGGGGACGAGGATCAGGCTGAGGATCAGCGGGACGGTGGTGGAGGGGCGGCCGAGGGCGCGCACGTCAGTCTCCCAGGAGGTGCTCGGAGGTCCCCCACGCGAGGGCGAGGAAGACCAGGTCGTAGAGTGCCAGAAAGCCGAGGGGCCCGATGGGTCCGAACCCGCCCCCCTCTTCGCCGAAGGCGGCGTAGGTGGCCGTCACGCCGGCGAGGACGATCGGGATCACGAGCGGGAGGACGAGCACCGGCAGGAGCACGTCGCGGGTGCGCGCGCCGAGCGCGAGCGCGGCGGCGAGGGTGCCGACGAGCGCGATGCCGACATCCGCGAGGACCAGCGCGGCGATCAGGGGCACGGGGTCGGGGCCGCCCTCCTGGAAGAAGAGCAGCCACCAGACGGGCACGGCGACGACCTCGACGGCGACGAGGAAGCCGAACTGGGCGAGGGCCGTGCCGAGCCAGATCGAGGCCCGATCGACGGGCGCGAGCAGCAGCGCGTCGAGGGCGCCCGCCTCCGCCTCGGCCGCGAAGGAGCGCAGGAGGCCGAGGACGGCGGTGAAGACGATCGCCGCCCACAGCATGCCGGCGGCGGCGCGCTCGCCGGCGCCCGCGTCGGCGCGCAGCGCGAAGTGCACGATCACGATCGTCGCGGCGACGAACAGGAGCATCGCGAAGACGACCTCGCGGCGGCGCAGCTCCAGCACGAGCTTGACGCGGGCGAGGGCGAGGGCGGGGCCGATCATGCGAGTCGTCCCGCGTCGAGGCGGATCGCGCGCGCGCCGAGCCGCTGCGGCAGGTCGGCGTCGTGGCTCGCGACCAGCTGCGTGCGCCGGTCGCGGCCGTCCAGCAGGGCGCGGTCGAGCAGGGCGCGGCCGTCGGCGTCGAGGCCGCTCGCCGGCTCGTCGAGCAGGAGCAGCGCCGGATCGTGCCCGGTCGCGCGGGCGAGGGCGAGGCGCTGCAGCATGCCGCGCGAGAAGCCGTCGATGCGCTCGTCGGCGCGGTCGGCGAGGCCGACGTCGGCGAGCAGCCGGTCGAGCTCGAGGTCGCGGCCGTGCAGGCGGGCGTGCAGCGCGAGGTTCTCGCGTGCGGTCAGGCCCCGGTAGAGCTGGCTGGCGTGCCCCGCGTAGGCCATCCGGGCGCGCAGGGCACGCGGCGCGTCGACGGCGGGGGTGCCGTCGATCAGGGCCCGGCCCGCGGTGGGGCGCAGGAGGCCGGCGGCGAGCCTCAGCAGCGTCGACTTGCCGGCGCCGTTCGGGCCCAGCAGCACGACGGTCTCACCGGGCTCGACGGCCAGCGTCGCCTTGCGCAGCGCGAGGCGCTCGCCGAAGCGCTTCGAGCACTCCTCGAGGGTCACCGCGGGCGCCTGCACAGGGGGAGGGTAGGCGACATCCGGTGCCGTATCCTTCCGCTCCATGGCCGACATCGTCGTCTCCGGCAGCGATCTCGACCTCGCGTCCCTCGTGGCCGCGGCGCGCGAGCCCGGCTCCGTCGTGCTCGCACCCGGCGTGGTCGAGCGGATGCGGGGGAATCGCGCCTTCGCCGAGCGCGTCGCCGCGCGCGGCGACGGCGTCTACGGCTTCACGCGCGGGGTCGGGGCGCGCACGACGCGTCCGATCGCCGCCGACGACGCGGCCGCCTTCAACCGCCGCCTCCTGCGCGAGCACGCGACGGGGCAGGGCCCTGCGCTCCCCGACGACGAGGTGCGGGCCGCCGCGATCTGCCTGCTCAACCAGCTCGCGGCGGGCCGCACGAACGTGCGCCCCGAGGTCGCCGTCGCGGTGGCCGAGCGCCTCAGCGCCGGCCGGCTGCCGGCCGTGCGCATGCTCGGCGTCACGGGCATGGGCGACCTCGCGCCGCTCGCCGATCTCGTGATCGGCCTGATCGGCGACGTCGACCTGGTGCCGGGCGAGGCGCTGCCTCTGATCGGGCAGAGCTCGTTCGTGACGGCGCAGGCCGCGCTCGCCGTGCACGACATGCGCGCCCTGCTCGACTGCCTCGTGGACGTCGCGGCCCTCGACGTCGAGGCGTACGCCGCCAACCCGTCGCCGTACGACCCGGCGGCCGGCGACGTGCGCCCCTATCCGGGCTACCGCTGGGCGCTCGCGCGCCTGACGGAGCTCCTCGCGGGCAGCGCGCTGCACCGCGAGGAGGCGCGGCACCTGCATTCGCCGCTCAGCTTCCGCAACGCCGCACCCGTCCTCGGCGCGGCGCACGACGCGCTCGCCTTCGCCGAGGGGCAGGTCGCGATCGAGCTGAACGCGCACCAGCAGAATCCGCTCGCCCTGCCGGATCGCGACGTGATGCTGCCCGTGGCGAACTTCGACCTGCAGGCCATCGCGACCGCCCTCGACCTCGTGCGCATCGCGCTCGCCCCGTGCCTGACGATGCAGGTCGAGCGCTCCATCAAGCTCCTGCAGGCCTCCGAGACGGGCCTGACCACGGGGCTCGAGCCGCCCGGCGACCTCGGCGGGCACGGCTACTCCGAGATGGCGTGGCCCCTGCAGGGCATCGGCGCGGAGGCGCGCCTGCTGCTCCAGCCCGTCAGCGCCGAGGTGGGGTCGGCGACGCAGGCCGAGGGCATCGAGGACCGCCTGACGATGGCGCACCTCTCCGCGCGCCGCACGCGCGAGATGGCGGGCCTCGGCTTCCGGGTCGCGGCGCTCGCCGCGACCTGCGCCTGCCAGGCGATCGACCTGCGCGGCGTGGAGCGCCTCGGGCCGGGGCTCGCGCGCCGGCACGCCGCCGTGCGCGCGCTCGTGCCCGGTCTCGGCCCGGGCGACCCGCCGCCTGACGACCTCGAGCCGCTCGCCGCTGCGCTCCGCGCCGGCCTCGCCTCCTAGCGGGCTACGCGCGCAGCTCGAGGATGCCGGCGACGCCGGCGGCGGCCCGCTCGGCCGCCGGCACGGGGGCGTCGCCCGCGTCGAGCGCGGCGGCGAAGAGCGCCGTGAACATGTCGCCCGCGCCGACGGTGTCGGCGAGGCGCGGGATCCGCCGGGCCGGCACCCGGACCGGCGCGGCGTCGCCCGCCTGCCAGACGTCGGCGCCCTGCTCGCCGTGCGTGACGAGCACCACCGGCACGCCCGCGCGCCCGAGGTGCGCGGCGTCGAGGCCGCCGAGCAGCGCCTCGGCCTCCGCGTCGGAGAACTTGACCACGTCTACGCCGGCGAGCCACGTGGGGTCGAGCGGGCCGGCCGGCTCGACGATCCCGAGGCCGGGCCGGGCCAGGCCCTGCGCGTCGAAGACGATCCGCCGTCCCGGGCGGGCCAGCGCGCGCAGCGCATCAGGCCCGACGTCCTCGCGCCATTGCGTGCCGACCACCACGGTCGACGCGTCGGTGAGCGTGGAGGCGGCCCAGCCCTCGATGTCGGCGGCGCTGAACGGCGTGCCGAGCGCGGCGATCTCGTGGTCGCGGTGGCCATCGGGGTGCAGGACGAGGCGGCTGACGAAGGTCGCGCCGGCGGGCCCGGCGAGCACCGGCAGACCCGCCACGGCGACGTCGCCGTGCAGCTCGTCGGCGCCGCGTGTCACGACCACGCCGTCGACGCCGGCGGCGCTGAGCGCGCGGGCCGCGAAGACGGGCGCCCCGCCGCAGCGCACCTCCGCGCGGCCGTCGGGGTGCACGACCTCGTCGCGCACCGTCTGCCCGAGCAGCGCGATCACGGGCGCAGGGCCTGCCAGCCCAGGTACGCGTAGGCGGCGAGGGCGACCGCGGATCCGGCCAGCGCGAGCAGGTCGGGGGCGGTGCCGCCGCAGCCGTAAGCGTCGCCCGCCGCGCACAGCCCGTGGGCGAGGACGCCGTACCCGCCGACGAGGCCGGAGATCGCGAACACGCCGAGCGCGACCCACGTCGGCGCGTGGTCGCGCGAGCCGCCACGCACCGCGAGCATCGCCGCCGATGCGATCAGCGCCGCGAGCAGCCCGAAGGCCGCCAGCGACCACTCGCCGAGTGCCGTCTGCACGGCCAGCAGGGCGATGCCGACGGGCAGCGCGAGGCGGGCCAGCGCCACCCCGCCACCGCGGGCCATCAGCGCGATCACCGCGACGACGACCCCGGCCGCCGCGGCGGATGCGATGGTGAGAGCGAGGTCCACGGCGAGCCGGAGCGTAGCCGCCCCCGTCAGCCCCCGTACCCCCGTTCGGTGGTAGCCTTCGCGCAGCAAGGAGGACGTTCCTTATGCCTTTCGACTTCTCTCTCTGGCAAATCGGCATCGTGCTGGTGATCGGTCTGCTCGTGTTCGGCCCCAAGAAGCTCCCCGAGCTCGGCCGCGGCCTCGGCTCCGGCATGCGCGACTTCAAGCGCGGCCTGTCCGGCGAGGCGGACGAGACGCCCGCCCAGCCCGTGGTCGTGCAGTCGACGACCCCCGTGGTCGAGACGGCCGCCCCTGCGGCGCCCGCCGAGCCTGTGCCCGCTGCGGCCGCCGCCGCGGAGCCCGCCCCGGCCGCGGCCGAGGCGCCCGCGGGCGAGCCGAAGCCCGCGGAGTAGGCGGCACGGCGAGGAGGCTGCGCGATGCTGGGCGGAATCCGCAAGGTCAAGCGCGTCGGGCATGACGAGGAGGTCCCGCTCACCGACCACCTCGAGGAGCTCCGCAATCGCGTCTTCATCAGCCTGCTCGCGCTCGCCGTCGGCTTCGTGCTCTGCTTCTGGCAGCACGAGCTGATCATCGAGTTCCTCAACCGGCCGCTGCCCGCGAGCGTCCCCGAGCCGATCGTCTTGAACGTGACCGAGCCGTTCATGATCGCGTTGAAGGTGTCGGTCGCCGGCGCGGTGATCCTGACCCTGCCGGTTCTGATCTACCAGCTGTACGCGTACGTGATGCCGGCCTTCGACCCGGACCATGACCGCACGACCTGGCCGTACCTGACCGCCGCGTCGCTCCTGTTCCTGATCGGCCTCGCGTTCGGCTACTTCGCGATGCTGCCGGCCGCCACGAACTTCCTCGTCAACTTCGACGCGGACCTCTACAACCGCCAGGTCCAGGCCGGCGACTACTACGGCTTCGTGATCTGGATCCTGATCGGCTGCGGCCTGATCTTCCAGATGCCGACGGGCGTGTTCCTCCTCTCCGCCGCGGGCCTGATGACGCCGCAGTGGATGCGCAGGAACCGCCGTTACGCGATCTTCGTGATGGCGGTCGTCTCCGCCGCCCTGCCGGGCGGCGACCCGCTGTCGATGCTGATCGCGCTCGCCGCGCTGCTCTTCCTCTGGGAGGTCTCGATCTTCATCTCGGCCTTCGTGCAGCGACGCCGAGGCGAGCTGGAGGAGTTGGACGCCGACGGGCTCGAGCCCGTCGAGGACGTGTGACGCAGCTCTACGCCGCCGATCACGTGCTCCCGGTCGGCGCCGAGCCGGTTCGCCGCGGCGCCGTGGCCGTGGCGGATGGCGCGATCGCGATGGTCGGGCCGCTCGATGCGGTGCGCGCCGCGCACCCGGAGGCCGACGTCGAGGACCTCGGCCGGGCGGTGCTGATGCCGGCGCTTGTCAATGCGCACACGCACCTCGAGTACGCGGGCTACGGCGGCTTCGGCGATGGCCTGCCGTTCGCCGCATGGCTCGCCGACCACATCGCGCGGAGGCCGCGGCTCGTGCCGGGCGACGTCGAGGCGCAGGCCGCCCTCGGGGCGCTTCTGTGCCTGCAGGCCGGTGTCGGGACCATCGGCGACGCCTCGTATGCTGGCGCGTCGCTCGCCGCCGCGACCGCCGCGGGCCTGCGCGGCACCGTGCACCTCGAGGCCTTCGGCGGTCCTGATGCCGACCCCGCGGCCGTGGCGGACGCGCTCGCGGAGCGCCTCGACGCGCTCGAGCCTGCCGCCAGGGGCCTCGTCGGGCTCGGCGTGTCGCCGCACAGCCCGTACTCCGTCGCGCCCGCCGTCTTCGCCGCCCTCGTCGGGCTCGCCCGGGCGCGCGGCGTGACCGCGATGGCGCACGTGGCCGAGTCCGCGGCCGAGCTGGAGGCCGTCCGCGACGGCTCGGGCCCGATCGCCGACGCGCTCGCCGCGCTCACGCGGATCGAGGCGACGGGTCGCCACCCGGTCGACCTGCTCGCCGACCGCGGCCTGATCGGCCCGGGCCTGATCCTCGTCCACGCCGTCCACGTCGACGACGCGCAGGCCGCGGCGATCGGCGCGAGCGGTGCGGCGGTGGTGCACTGCCCGCGTTCGAACGCGCTGCTCGGCTGCGGCATCGCCCCCGTGCCTGCGCTGCGCGCCGCGGGCGCGCCCGTCGCGATCGGAACCGACTCGCCGGCCTCGGCGGGCGACTTCGACATCTGGGCGGAGCTGCGCGCGGCCGTGCAGGGGGCGCGTGCGCGCGAGGGGCGCGCCGACGCCCTCACCGCCGGCGATGCGATCAGGATGGCCACGCTCGACGGCGCGCGCGCCCTCGGGCTCGAGGGCGTCGTCGGCGCGCTCGCACCCGGGCTGCGCGCCGACCTCGTGGCCGTGGACCTCGTCGGCACCCCGTACGCCGAGGCGGAGGACCCCGCGGTGGCCGTCGTGATGGCCGGCGCGCCGGAGCGGGTCCTGCTCACCATCGTGGACGGCGTCGTGCGCTACCGTAGGAGCGCTGACGCCGAGCGCGTCGCCGCGGCCCTCGCCGCGGCGGAGCCGGGCCGGCGGCGGATGATCGGGGACACTGACTGATGGCACAGGGCAAGCGCACGAGCAGCTCCCGCAAGGGCGGCGGCAGCACGAACCAGCAGGCGCCCGAGTCGTTCACGCCCACGCTCAACGAGCGGCTGCGCACGAAGGGCAGGTGGATCTTCGCGTTCCTCGCGGGCGTCTTCGCCCTCACGTTCGTCGTCGCGGGCGTCGGCACGGGCGGTCCGTCGTTCCTCGACCTGCTCGGCCAGGAGCAGGCCGCCGAGGCGCCCGAGACGGTCGCGGCGGACGACGCCGTCCAGCGGGCCCTGCAGGGCACGAAGGACGCGCCCGACGACCCGCAGGCGTGGCTTGCGCTCGCCACGGCGTACATCAACGGCGGCCAGTACGACAAGGCGACGGAGCCGGCGGAGAGGGCCGCCGAGCTCGCGGGCGACGACGCCCAGCAGCAGTCCGCCATCGCCGACGCCTACCTGGCGCTCGCCGCCGCCGTGCTGCAGAAGGCGCAGGAGGCCTACGCGGGCGCGCAGGGCGCCGGGCTCGTGAACGGCCGCCCGTCGATCCCGCAGAACCTGATCCCCGGCGGGTCGCAGGGCGCGACGCCGTTCCAGACGGCGCAGGAGGCGCTCGCGAGTGCCGGCTTCCAGGCCGCCGCGGAGGCGGCCGGTCCGTACCAGACGCAGGCCGATCAGGCCTACCGTGCCGCGATCACCGCGCAGGAGCGCGTCACGAAGGCCTCCCCGGACGACCCGGCGGCGTGGTTCAGGCTCGGGCAGATCGCCGGCGCCGCGAACGATCCGCAGCTCGCGATCTCCGCGTACGGGGAGTTCGTCAGGCTCGCGCCCGACGACCCGCTGGTGAAGCAGGTCGAGGAGGAGATCGACCGCCTCGAGGAGGCGGCCGGCATCTCCGCCGCCCCGTAGCGGGGGCACGCGGCGCGACCGGTCGCGGGGTTCGGATAGGATCCCCGCCGCGGGCCGTTAGCTCAGCTGGCAGAGCAGGGGACTCTTAATCCCAAGGTCGTAGGTTCGATCCCTACACGGCCCATCCGCAGGCCCGGTGGTCGGATCCGGCGACACGTCTCACCCGTTCTCCCGCCGCGCCGGGCGAGTCCGCGCTCCTGACGGACGCGGCGATCGCCACCCCCGTCGCGGTGCTGCGCGCCACCCCCGGCTTCGAGCAGCGGGGTGGCGACGACGAGGCCGCTGCGCCGCGCGGGCGGACCCGCGCGGCGCCGTGCGTCCTAGCGGCTCGCCTCCCAGGCCTCGGCCGAGTCGAGGTCCGCGAGCGGGCTGAACATCGCGAAGTCGAACTCGTCAAGCGCCTCCCCGGCCTGCACCTTGTTGGGCCAGTCCGGGTTGGCGAGGGCCGACTTGCCCTGCGCGATGATGTCGGCGTCGCCGTGGGCGACGACGCCCGCGGCCGTCTCGGGGGCGCCGAGGCCGCCGTTGACGATCACCTTCGCGCTCGAGTGCTTGCGCGCGAGGCCCGCCAGCGAGTGGCCCGACCCGAACACCTCGGCCGTGGCGTCGTGCTCGGTGATGTGGATGAAGGCCATGCCGGCCGCGTCCAGCACGGGGAAGATGTCCGCCGCGTCCTGCTCGCCGCCGGCCCACTGGTAGTCGAAGTCGTTGACCTTGCTCTGCGACAGGCGCAGGCCGATCGGCACGGCGCCGTTCGTGGCCGCGATCGCCTCGCGGATGATCTCCTCGTCGAGGCGGATCCGGTTGCGCGCGTCGCCGCCGTACTCGTCGGTGCGCTGGTTCGTGTACGCCGTCCAGAACTGGTCGAGCAGGTAGCCGTTGGCCCCGTGGATCTCGATCAGGTCGAAGCCGGCGGCGACGGCGCGGACGCAGCTGTCGACGAAGGCCTGCTTGACGGCGGCGATCTCGTCGCGGGTGATCTCGCGCGGCGTGGGGTAGCCGCCCTCGCCGCGGTAGAAGGTGAGCATCGTGCCGAGCGGCTCGACGGCGGACGGGGCGATGGCGCCCTCCGGGTAGGCCGCGTGGCGGCCCTGGTTGAGCGCGCCCGCGTGGACGAACTGCATGCACGCCTTCGCGCCGCCGGCGTGGATCGCGTCGACGACCTTCGCCCAGGCCGCGGTCTGCGCCTCGTCGGTCAGGCCGGGCTGGTGCAGGTAGCCCTGGGCGTACTGCTGGTCGACGTAGGTGGCCTCGACGATCACGAGGCCGAAGCCGCCGTCGGCGTAGCGGCCGTAGTAGCGCGCCATCTGGTCGGTGGCGCGGCCGTCCTCGGTCGCGCTGACCCGGGTCATCGGCGCGACCGCCATGCGGTTGCGCAGGCCGACCGGCCCGATCGCGGTCTGCTCGAACAGGATCGACGTGTCCGTCATGGGTCCCCCTCCGTGGTCGCTCCCCATCGCGGCAAACGTAGCCGATGCTCTGGGCCGCCGCCTCACGCGGGCGCCGATGGCGCGAGCCCTCGGCCGATGCGCCGTCTGCCCAGCGGCAGCGCGGCTGCGGTGAACAGGAGCGCGGCGAACGGGAAGACGGCGAGGACCAGGTCGAAGTCGCCGGTCAGGTCGCGGACGCCCCCGAGCAGCGCTGGGGCGAGGGCCGTCAGCAGGTAGCCGCAGAACATCATCATCGCGGCCATCGCCCCCACGTCGAGCGGATGGTCGGAGAGGTCGAGCGGCAGGCTCAGGGTGAGCGTGAACATCGCGCCGTTGGCGAGGCCCGCGAGCAGCATCCAGGCGGCGGCGCCCGCGGGGTGCAGGATCAGGAGCACCGTCGCGAGGGTCATGCAGAGGCCGCCGGCGAGCAGGCCGCTGCGGCGCGACACGCGATCGCCGAGCGCTCCCAGCGCGAGGCTGGAGGGCACTGTCGCGATGTTGTAGATCGCGGCCAGCCAGCCGGTGGTGGCCAGCGAGAAGCCCTGGTCCGCATAGGCCGCCGGCAGCCACGCCGCGAGCCCGTAGTAGATGACGCCGAGCAGCCCGAACAGGGCGACCAGGAGCCAGGCGGTGCCGCTGCGCAGCGGGAAGCGGGGCAGCGCCGCCGATGGCCGGTCGTTGGGGGCGCGTCGGGTGCTGAGCACCCAGCCGATCAGGCACGCGGTGGCGGCCAGCGAGATCGCGAGCAGGGATGAGCGCCAGCCCATGAAGGCGACGGCGATCGGCACCGCGACGACCGCGGCGGCGGTCGAGCCGACCTGCATCCCCGTGGAGTAGATCGCGGTGACGAGGACGGGCCGTTCGGCGAAGCGCTGCTTGACGGCCACGACCATCAGGGTGTTGCCGATGCCCATCCCGGCGCCGATCGCGAAGGTGACGGCGAGGACGCCCGCGGCGTCGGGCATGGCCACGCGCACCAGGCCGCCGATCGCGATCAGCATGAGCGCGGCCGTCACGGACCGCAGCGCCCCGAAGCGGCCGGCGAGGAACGGCCCGAGGGGCGCGAAGACGGCCATGCAGAGCACCGGGATCGTGACGAGCAGGCCGGCCGTCGCGTAGGAGATGCCGAGCGAGTCCCGGATCGCCGGGAGCAGCGGGCCGATCGCCACGACCTGCGGCCGCAGGACGAGCGACGCGAGCAGGAGTCCGGCCAGCAGGGGCGCGCGATCGCCGAGGCGGGCGCCGCGTGCCATCGTCGTCATCGCGCCGGAGGCGGAAGGACGTCGGCGCCGGCGGCGATCAGGTCGCGGAAGCGCGCGATCGTTTCGGCCACGCCCTCGTCGAGCGGGTAGCGCGGTATCGAGCCGACCACGCGCGCGAACGCCGATGCATCGACCGACGGCGGGAACGGCAGCTGCACGTCGTCGAGGGTGATCGCGGCGTCGGGGACGACCGCGTGGATCGCGGCGATGATGTCGTGCATCGAGACCTCATCGCCCGGCAGGTTGACGACGGTGGCGCCGTCGTGGTCGGAGCGGGCGGCGGCGATGAAGGCACGGGCGGCGTCGCGGCCGTGCTGGTAGACGGCGCGCCCGCCGTAGGAGATGTGGAACGGCTCGCCTTGCGCGGCGGCGAGCATCGCCATGTTCGGGGACGAGGTGACGCCCTGGTCGCGCCCGACGCCGTAGACGACGTACGGGCGCAGGCCGATCGACGAGAGGCCCCGGTCGGCGTGGTAGACGGCGCTCGACTCCTCGTTCGCGCGCTTGTAGACGCCGTACAGGGTGTGCGGCTTGCCCTGCGGGTCGGCGGCGGCGACGCCGTTCTCGGTCGGCTCGTCCTCGCCGCCGTAGGCGGCGACGGAGCTCGCGTAGGCGAAGACGCGGTCCGGCAGGTGCTCCGCCATGGCCTCGAGCAGGCTGATCGTGCCGACGACGTTGACGCGCGCCCCGCCGACGGGGTCGGCCCTGCAGAACGGGACCTGGAGGGCGGCGAGGTGGATCACGTGCGTCGGGCGCTCCGCGGCGAAGCAGGCCATCACGGCGTCCGCGTCGGTGATGTCGAGCGCGACGCGGGTCAGGCCCGCGGGCGCGTCGCCGACGAGGTTGCGCAGGCGGTGATCGGCCGTGCCGAGGTCGGCGACCACGACCTCGGCGCCCTCGGCGAGGAGCTCGTGCGCGGCCCAGGCGCCGATGCAGCCGAGGCCGCCGGTGACGAGGAAGCGATCGGGCATGGGCGGAGGATGGCAGAGCCCGCTGCGGTGCGGGAGCGGTCCGACGCTAGTCGGCCAGGTAGCCGCCGTCGACGGCGAGCGTCGCGCCCGTGATGAAGGCGGCCGCGTCCGAGCAGAGAAAGAGCGCCGCGCCGGCGAAGTCGGCGGGCTCGGCCCAGCGCTTCATCGGCACGCGGTCCATGATCATCCGCGTGCGCTCGGGGTCGGCGCGCAGCGGGTCGGTCAGCGGGGTCGCCGTCCAGCCGGGCGCGATCGCGTTGACGCGCACGCCCTCGGGGGCCCACGCGGTCGCGAGCGACTGCACGAGCTGCTTGACGCCGCCCTTGCTGGCCGAGTAGCCCGGCACGAGCGGGCCGGCGGCCCAGGTCAGGATGCTGGCGATGCCGACGGCGGCGCCGCCCGACTCGACGAGCCTCGGCTTGCAGGCGACGAGGGTGCGCATGGTGCCGGTCAGGTTGACGTCGACGACCTCGGCGAAGACGTCGGGGTCGTGCTCGTCGCCGCGGCGGATGATGCCGGCGCAGGTGACGACGGCGTCGATCCGCGGGCAGGCGGCGACGATGGCGTCGAGCTGGGCCTGGTCGGTCACGTCCGCCTCGGCGAATGCGATCCCCGGATGCGGCTCGGCGGCGTCCGCGCCGAAGCCGACCGCGGTCACGGTCGCGCCCGCGTCGGCGAAGCCGCGGGCGATGCCGAGGCCGATGCCGCTGGTGCCGCCCGTGACGAGGGCATGGCGTCCGGAGTAGTCGAAGCGGGCGATGGGCATGGGCGGCTCCGGGGAGGAGGCCGCCAGTCTACGGCCTCGCCGCCGCTCAGAACGTCGGCCGCTTCGGGTTGCCGCAGTTGGCGTTCAGATCGCCGACGAGCTGACGCTGGATCTCGTTCAGCTCGAGCTGCCAGTACGGGTCGTACGGCGACGGCGGGCCGTCGAAGACGACGCGGATGTCGGGCGTCACGCCCGGCCCGGGGGTGGTCAGGCGGTAGCGGTTCTCGGTCGAGATGCCGGCCATCCTGCGGCCCAGCGCGGTCGGGGCGTCGCGCTTCGGCCCGATCTCGAAGCAGAACTGTCCGTGCGGGCGGTTGGCGAGGAAGGCGTTGACCCGCCGCCACGTGCGTCTGCCCGCGGGGAACCCGTAATCGGGGTTGAGCGAATCGAGGTAGAGGTTGCGGCCCTTGTCGTCGAGCGGCACGCCCTGCGGCGTCGCGAGGCCGAC
>JAURLF010000231.1 GCA_030831375.1 Gaiellales bacterium
CCGTGATGGCGCTCGCCGGCGACGGCGGCTTCCTGTTCACCGTCCAGGAGCTCGCGACCGCCGTCGATGAGGGCCTGCCGATCGCGATCGTGCTCTGGCAGAACCACGGCTACGGCGAGATCCTCGACTCGATGGAGCGCGCGCAGGTCCCGCCCGTCGGCGTCGCCACGAGCGCGCACGATTACCTCGCGATCGCGGAGGGCTTCGGCTGTCGCGCCGTCCGCGCGGAGTCGCTCGCGGCGCTGCCCGCGCTGGCGGCGGAGGCGTTCGCGGCGGACCGGCCGACCCTGATCGAGGTCGTCGCCGCGGGCGTCGCGCCGGCGTCCCTGCCCGTGCGCTGAGGCCGACGGCGTCGCGCTGGTAGGTTGGGCGGGTGCCGCCTCGGTCCGTCCTCGCCGCGCTGTGTCTCGCGATCGCGCTGATCGCCGCCCCCGTGGCCGGTGCCGCTCCCGTCGTGCCGTGGCGCCTGATCGGCGTGCGCCCTCACGACCCGTCCGCCTTCACGCAGGGCCTCGTCGCGCACCGGGGCGTGCTGCTCGAGAGCACCGGCCTCTACGGCGAGTCGACCGTGCGCCGCGTCGACCCGCGCACGGGCCGGGTGCTCCGGCAGGTCGCGCTGGATCGCCGGCTGTTCGGCGAGGGGCTGACCGTGCACGGCGGGCGCGCTGTGCAGCTGACGTGGTTCGAGGGCCGGGTGCTGTTCTGGGCGCCGGGGTCGCTGGCGTCCCGCGGATTCACGGCGTACGCGTGGCAGGGCTGGGGACTGACCACGGACGGCGCGTCCCTGATCGCGTCGGACGGATCGCCGACCCTGCGCTTTCTCGACCCGTCCACCTTCGCGGTGCGCCGCACCGTGACGGTGCGCGACGGGTCCGTGCCGATCGCGCGGCTGAACGAGCTCGAGTACCGCGACGGCGTCGTCTGGGCCAACGTCTGGCCGGAGGACCGGATCGCGCTGATCAACCCCGTGACGGGACGGGTGCGGGGCTGGCTCGACATGTCGTCGCTGCGCAAACGGCTCGGCGGGCGCGGCGAGATCCTCAACGGGATCGCGCGCGATCCCGTCACGGGGCACATGGTGGTGACGGGGAAGCTGTGGCCGCGGATGTTCGCGATCCGCCTGACCCGGCGGGTGCCGCGCTAGGCGAGCTCGAAGCGGATCGGCAGCGCGCCGACCTGCAGCGTGCTGGCGCCGAACGCGTGCAGCTTCTCCTTGCCCTCGACGATCGTGAGGAAGTGGTTGCCGGCGAGCTGTCCCGCCTTCGAGGCGAAGCAGCACGGCCCGTACGGGAAGAGCAGCTCGCATTCGGAGATGCCGCCCGGGTACCAGAGGATCTCGCCGGGGGCGGGGTGGCTCGTGGCGTCCTCGAACGGCACGCCGAGGTCGAAGTCGCCGAGGGAGATCCAGCAGGACTCGCCGCTCCAGCGCACGTGGATCAGCTTCTGCTCGTAGGGCAGCAGCTCAAGGAACGCGGCGCACGTCTTCGGCGCCTTCTCCGGCTCCATGCGGGCCAGGAACTCCACGTCCCCGCTCGTGATGCGGATCATCTGCTCGGCCATCGCTCTTCCCTTCCGTCGGACCGGGGCATCATTGCGGACGGGCCTACGGTGCGAGGCGCTCCAGGCCGGGCACGCGGTCGAGGCCCCGGTCGAACGAGGCCACGACGGGTGGGCCGTCGACCAGCGCGTGGGCGGCGATGACCGCGTCGGTGAGACCGCAGCCGCGCTGGACGTGCAGCTGCAGTGCGGTCGCGAGGAGCTCGGAGTCGGTCGCGATCGCCGGCATGGCGAGGACCTCCTTGAGGATCCGGGCGATCAGCTCTCGCGGGTAGCCGTAGACCGTGCGCAGCACGTACGCGGTCTCGAGGAAGACGACAGGTGTGAGGATCAGCACCGTCCCCTGGTCGAGGAGCCGGGTGGCACGGCGCGCCAGAGCGGGGTCGTCGCGGGTGATGTGGCGGATCAGGACGTTCGCGTCCACGTACGCGCTCACGCGGGATCGTCGTCCTCGGGCCGCCAGTCCGGGGACTCCCGGCGCATCTTCGCCTCCCAGCCGCGGCGGCGCTCCTCGTCGACGAGCCGCCGGCGCTCCTCGTCGGTCATGCGCCGGATGCGCTCGGGCACCTCTGGCACCTCCGTCTCGCCGGGGCGCGGGCAGCGCTCGATGGTCACCTGCTCGCCGAGCATCGAGATGATCACGGCGTCCCCGGCCTGCAGGTCCATGAACTCGCGCACGGCCTTCGGCACGGTCAGTTGGCCCTTGCTGGTCATCCGCGCGACCACGGCGGCGCCGTAGCCGCGCGTGCGCTTCGACGGGTCGACGGGCTCCTCCATTGTTGTCCTTACGTTATCAGGAACGTAAGGAATCACGGTCCCGGTGGTCTCCATGCCGCCATCGTCTGCGAGGATGCCCGCGCCGATGGCGCGCGCACCCCACCCGGATCCGGACGCCCTCTCGCCGGCGACGCGCGCCGCGCTCGCGGGCCTGCCCGGCAACAACGTCTTCCAGGCGCTCGCGCATGCCGATGCCGCGTTCGCGCCGCTGATGGCCCTGACCGCGAGCCTCTGGAACGACGCCGACCTCAGCCCGCGCCGGCGCGAGCTCGCGATCCTGCGCACCGCGCGCCTCGTCGACTCGGACTACGAGTGGATGCACCACGTCGAGGTGGCCCGGATGGTCGGGATCGGCGAGGACGAGATCGCGGCGATCGACGCGGACGACCTCGCCGCCGGGGGGTTCGCCGCCGACGACCGCCTGCTGCTCGAGGCCGTGCCCGACCTGCTCGCCCGCCGGCGCACGGACGACGCGGCCTTCGCGGCGCTGCGCGACGCGATCGGCCTGCGCCAGCTCGTCGAGCTGCACCTCGTCGTCGGCCTCTACGCGACGATCGCCGCCGTCGTCGCCGACCTCGACGTCGAGCCCGATGCGCGCTCCGGCGCGTTCGAGCTCGACCACGACGCGCGCGGCCCGCGGCTCGGCCGCTGAGGCCGGGTCAGATCAGGCGCGGGAGCCGCTCGGCCGATTCGCCGCGGCCGATGATCACCTCGGACACCATCGACGGCGCGAACAGCCCGTGCGCGACCACGCCGGGCACCGAGCCGAGCCACGCGTCGAGCGCCTCGGCGCCGCCGATCGCGCCCGTGTAGTCGGCGATCACGCCGCCGTCTGGGCTGCGCGGCACGTCGCGCAGCTCGACGTCGCGCAGGCGCCGCAGCGTGCCGGCGAGGCCGTACTCCATCAGCTCGAGCGGGACGGGCGCCCGCAGGCGGTCGACGACCTTGGACGAGTCGGCGATCACCACGAAGCGGTCCGCGGTGGCCGCGACCACCTTCTCGCGGGTGTGGGCCGCGCCGCCGCCCTTCACGAGCCACCAGTCGGGCGCGATCTGGTCGGCGCCGTCGATCGCGATGTCGAGCCGATCCACCGCCGCCGCGTCGTCGACCTCGAGGCCGAGCGCGCGGGCCGCCTCCTCCGTCTGCACGGACGTGGCGACGCAGCGGATCCCCAGGCCGCGCGCGGCGAGGGCGGGCAACAGGTGCGCGACGGTCGAGCCCGTGCCGAGCCCGACGCGCATGCCGTCCTCGACGAGCAGCGCCGCGGCCTCCGCGGCGACTCGCTTCTCGCTGTCGGCGTCCATCGGGCACACGGTACAGCCCCCGGGGCGCGTCAGCCTGCGGCGGCGCGGTCGGCCAGCACGAGCGAGCGAGGCGCCTCGACGCGGCCGGCGGGGATGCCGTGGTCGCCAGCGAGCATCCGCCGCAGCGGCTCGCGCTTGTCCTCGCCGGTGACGAGCCACAGGAGCTGCCGCGACCGCGCGAGCGCCGGATAGGTGAGGGTCATCCGCAGCGTGCCCTGGTACTCGGCGCCCGTCACGGCCACGAGCCGGTCGTCGACGTCGAGCACGGGATCACCCGGCACCAGCGACGCGGTGTGGCCGTCCGGGCCGAGGCCGAGGTGGATCACGTCGACCGTGACCGGCAGCTCGCCCGCGTAGTGGCGCGCCGCGGCGGCGAGGTCGTCGTCGGTGACGGGCATCGGGTGCACCTGCACGGGCACCTGCGGGCCGAGGCTGTCGAGCAGGTGCACGAGGTTTCGGCGCTCGTCGCCGTCGGGCGCGACGCGCTCGTCGACCTGGTAGATCTCGACGGACTCCCACGGCACGTCGAGGGCGGCGAGGTCGCCGAACATCGCCCACGGCGAGCGCCCGCCGGAGACGGCCAGGGAGAAGACTCCGCGTTCCGCCACCGCCGTGCGCGCCGCCTCGGCGACGCGCTCCGCCGCGGCGCGCGCCACGGCCGCCGCATCGTCGAGCACGACCAGCTCGTGCCGCATCAGTGCTGCTTCTCGGCGTGGCCGCCGAACTCGCTGCGCATCGCCGACAGCAGCTGGCCCGTGAACGTGCCGAGCCCGCGCGACGCGAAGCGCTCCTCGAGGGACGCCGTGATGACGGGCGCCGGGACGCCCTCCTCGATCGCGGCGATCGCGGTCCAGCGGCCCTCGCCCGAGTCGGACACGCGCCCGCCGAACGCCTCGAGCTGCGGGTCCTTCGCGAGCGCGCTCGCCGTCAGGTCGACCAGCCAGGAGCCGACGACGCTGCCGCGCCGCCAGACCTCCGCGACCTCGGCCACGTCGATCTTGTACTGGTAGTACTCGGGCTCGCGCAGGGGGGTGGTCTCCGCGTCGACCTCCTGCTGGTGCAGACCGGCGTCGGCGTGGCGGATGATCGACAGGCCCTCGGCGATCGCGGCCATCATCCCGTACTCGATCCCGTTGTGGACCATCTTCACGAAGTGGCCCGCGCCGCTCGGCCCGCAGTGCAGGTAGCCCTGCTCGGCCGTGCCCTGCCGGGTCCGGCCCGGGGTCGGCTCGGCGGTGCCCGCGCCCGGCGCGAGCGTGCGCCAGATCGGGTCGAGCCGACGGACGGGCTCGTCGTCGCCGCCGATCATCAGGCAGTAGCCGCGCTCGAGGCCCCAGACGCCGCCGGAGGTGCCGCAGTCGATGAAGTGCACGCCCCTCGCGGCGCACGCGCGGGCGTGGTGGATGTCGTCGCGGTAGTACGAGTTGCCGCCGTCGATGATCGCGTCGCCCTCGTCGAGCAGCGGCAGGAGCGCGTCGACCTGCTCCTGCACGATCCCGGCGGGGATCATGATCCAGACGTTGCGGGGCCGCTCGAGCTTGGCGACGAGGTCCTCGAGCGACTCCGCGCCCGTGGCGCCCTCCGCGACGAGCCCCTGGACGGCGTCCGTCGAGACGTCGTAGACGACGCAGGAGTGGCCGTCCCGCATCAGCCGGCGCACGATGTTGGCGCCCATCCGGCCGAGGCCGATCATGGCGAGCTGCATGGGGGTGTCGGTGGCCATCGGCCCTCCTCGGGTGGTCAGGCGCTCCGCATGGCGCGGTAGCGGCGGATCAGGGCGTTCGTGGACGAGTCGTGGGCGAGCGCGGGCTCGTCGGCGGACTCGAGCTCGGGGATGATGCGGACGGCGAGGGCCTTGCCGAGCTCGACGCCCCACTGGTCGAACGAGTCGATGCCCCAGATCGCGCCCTGCGTGAAGACGCTGTGCTCGTAGAGCGCGACGAGGGTCCCGAGCGCGTAGGGGGTCAGCCGCTCCGCGAGGATCGTGCTGGTCGGGCGGTTGCCCTCCATCACGCGGTGCGGCACGACGTGCTCGGGCGTGCCCTCGGCGCGCACCTCGGCCTCCGTCTTGCCGAAGGCGAGCGCCTCGGACTGCGCGAAGACGTTGCTCATCAGCAGGTCGTGGTGGTCGCCGAGCGGGTTGAGGGGCTGCGCGAAGCCGATCAGGTCGAGCGGGATCAGCACCGTTCCCTGGTGGATCAGCTGGTAGAAGGAGTGCTGGCCGTTCGTGCCGGGCTCGCCCCAGTAGACCGGGCCCGTGTCGTAGTCGACGCGCTCGCCCTCGAGCGTGACGTGCTTGCCGTTCGACTCCATCGTCAGCTGCTGCAGGTACGCGGGGAAGCGCTTCAGGTACTGCTCGTACGGCATCACGCCGATCGTCTGGACGCCGAAGAGACAGCGGTACCAGACGGCAAGCAGGCCCATCAGGACGGGCAGGTTGCGGGCGAACGGCGTCGAGCGGAAGTGC
>JAURLF010000232.1 GCA_030831375.1 Gaiellales bacterium
CTGTGTGGTGCGACCGCGATGCTGCTGGTGTCGGATCTTGATATCGAACACGCCTTCGAGCGAGTCGAGTGGGCGACCCTGTTCTTCTTCATCGGCCTGTTCGTGATGGTGGGGGCGCTGGAGCAGCAGGGGGTCATCGGCCGGATCGCCGACCTCGTGCAGGATCTCACCAGCGGCAGCGAGCCGATCCAGGCGCTGGTCATCCTGTGGGGCGCCGCGCTCGGCTCCGCGCTCGTCGACAACATCCCGTTCACGGCGGCGATGATCCCCGTCGTCGACCAGATCGACGGCGAGGGGATCAAGCCGTTCCTGTGGTGGTCGCTCGCGTTCGGCGCCTGCTTCGGCGGCAACGCGACAATGGTCGCCGCCGCGGCGAACGTCGCCGCGACCGGCATCGCCAAGCGCGAGGGGCATCCGATCTCGTTCGCGCGCTTCCTGCTCTACGGGCTGCCGGTCACGATCGTCTCGCTCGCGATCGCCACCGTCTGGGTGCAGCTCTTCCTGCTCTGACGCGCCCGGCAGGATTCGAACCTGCGGCCTCGAGATTAGAAGTCTCTCGCTCTATCCCCTGAGCTACGGGCGCACCCCGAACGGTACCCGGCGCGGTCGTACGGCGATACGCAGCACACTGATCCGGTGCGCTACCCGTACGCCGACCTCGTCGGGCTGCCGAACGTCCCGCGCCTGCTGACCGCCGCCGTGATCGGCCGGCTGCCCGTCGGCATGGGCGCGATCGCGATCTTCCTGCTCGTGCGCCAGAGCGGCGGCTCGTACGCCATTGCCGGCTTCGCCGTCGGCGCCTCCACCATCGCGGGCTGCGTCGGCGCGCCCCTGCTCGGACGTCTCGTCGATGCCCACGGCCAGCCGCGGGTCCTGATCCCGAGCATGCTCGCGCAGGTCGCCGTGCTCGTGCTGCTCGCCGTCCTCGCCCCGGCCGGCGGGCCGGAGCTGTTCGTCCTGTGCGCGGCCTACGGATTCCTCGCACCGCCGCTCGCGGCCTCGCTGCGGGCGACCTGGGCGCAGCTCCTGCCGGAGCGCAGCCAGCTGCAGCGCGCGTACTCGCTCGACTCGACGGCGCAGGAGACGATCTGGATCATGGGCCCGGTGCTCGCGGCGTCGGTCGCAGCCGCCTACGACGCGCGCATCCCGCTCGTCCTGATGGCCGGCTTCGTCGGGTTCGGGGTGCTCTGGTTCGCGACGTCCGACACGAGCCGCGGCTGGCGTGCCGAGCGCTCGGGCGAGCGGCACCTGCTCGGCCCCCTGCAGGCGGGACCCGTGCGGCGCGTGCTGCTCGCCATCCTCGGCCTCGCCTTCGCCTGGGGATCGCTCGAGCTCGCAATCGCCGCCCTGGCCGACTCGCGCGGGGAGAACCCCGGCCTGCTCCTGTCGATCTGGGCCGTCGGCAGCGTCGTCGGCGGCCTCGGCTTCGCGGCGCGCCGCTGGGGCGGATCGGCGCAGCGGATGCTCGTGATCCTGCTCGTCCTCAACGGCGTCGGCTTCCTCGTGCTGCCGCTGGCCAACAACGCCATGCAGCTCGGCGCGCTCCTGGTGGTCACCGGCGTCGTCAACGCGCCCGTGATCGCGACCCTGTACACGCTGATCGAGGAGCTCGCGCCCCGCGGCACCGTGACCGAGGCCTTCACGTGGGTCTCGACGACGTTCCTGGCCGGGATCAGCGCCGGCGTCGCCCTCGCCGGCGTCGTCTCCGACGCGCACGGCCCGCAGAGCGCCTTCGTGCTCGCGATCGCCGGGGGAGGAGCCGCCGTGCTCGCCGTCGTACTCCGACACCATGGGCTGCATCCCGTTCCCGCGCAGGTGGCAGAACGCACGATGTAGGCCGCGGAGAACCCCGCTGCGATGAAGTCGGGCATGGGGAGCGCCGAGGCATCCATGCTCACGCTGCAGGAGGCCGCCGACATGGTCGGCTGCCATTACCAGACGCTGTACCGCCGCGTCCGCAAGGGGGACATCCCCGCGCTCGTCGCCGGCGGCTCGTACCGGATCCGCCGTGAGGACCTCGATGCGTGGCTCGAGCACCGCGATCAGCGCTCCGGCGCGGTCCCCGACCGCGGCCAGCGCGACTGGCCCGCGCAGGCCGACCGGCTCTTCTCGCACCTGATCACGGGCGACACCGACGCCGCGCGCCAGCAGGTGGATCGCCTGCTCGACGGCGGCGTCTCGATGGCGGAGTTCTGCGACAGCCTCTTCGCGCCGATCCTGTTCCGCATCGGCGACCTCTGGCGACGCGGGGAGATCACGATCGGCGACGAGCACCGCGCGTCGCGCACCGTGGAGGCGCTGCTGGAGCGCGTTCTGGCGGCCCGGCCCAAGCCCGGCCCGCGGCTCGGCACCGTCGTCGTGGCGGCGCCGCGTGGCGACCGGCACTCCCTGCCCGGCCAGATGGTCGCGTCCGGGCTGCGAGCCGACGGCTTCGTCGTGCACCACCTCGGCGCTGACCTGCCGGGGCAGGAGATCGCCGACCTCGCGACGCGCGAGCGCGCCGACCTGGTCGCCCTGTCCTGCGCGACCGGGGAGCGCGACGGGCTCGTCGAGGCCGTCGACGCCGTGACGGCGGCGGGCTTCCCGATCCTGATCGGCGGCGCCGGCATCGGCGGCGCCGAGGCGATCGAGCTCGGGGCCGCCCGCTACGGCGGCTCCGTCGCCGAGGCCCAGCAGGCCGCACGCGCGATCGTGCGCGAGCGCGCCGCCGGCTAGCGGCGCTCGGATCGGTCGAACGGCCGCAGGCGCTCCGCGGTCTCCTCGCGGCGCGTCGTGCGCGCGCCCGCGTCGCGCCCGCTCGAGGCCGCCACCGCCTGGCGCATCAGCTCGTCCTGCGCCACCAGCGGCTCCGAGCCCGGAGCGGGAGCGCGTCGCGTCCAGGCGCCGTCGGACCCGAGCTCCCACGAGCCGCCGGTGTCGCTGAGCTCGAGCTCGAGGACGGCGTCGAGGCGCTCCAGCACCGCGGGATCGCGGACGGGGGTCACGACCTCGATCCGCGAGTCGAGGTTGCGCTGCATCATGTCGGCGCTGCCGAGGTAGGTCGTCGAGTCGACGCCGGTCTCGAAGCGGAACGCGCGGGCGTGCTCGAGGAAGCGTCCGAGGATGGAGACGACGCGGATGTTCTCCGACAGCCCGGGCACGCCGGGCCTCAGGCAGCAGATGCCGCGCACCAAGAGGTCGACGCGGACGCCCGCCTGCGAGGCCCTGTACAGCTCCTCGATCACGACGGGGTCGACGAGCGAGTTCATCTTCATCGTGATGCGCGCCGGCCGGGCCGGCGTGTGCTCGACGGCGCAGCGGCGGATCTCCGCCACGACGTGGCCACGCAGGTGCATCGGCGCGACCCAGATCGCGTGGTAGCCCTGCGGGCGGGCGAACCCGGTCATCTGGTTGAAGAGGTCGGCGACGTCCGCGGTGATCTGCTCGTCGCACGTGAACAGTCCGAAATCCGTGTAGGAGCGGGCCGTCGACGGGTTGTAGTTGCCCGTGCCGATGTGCACGTAGCGGCGGGTCCCGCCCTGCTCGCGGCGCACGACGAGCGCCAGCTTGCAGTGCGTCTTGTAGCCGACCTGGCCGTGGACGACGTGGACCCCGGCGCGCTCGAGCGCCCGCGCCCAGCGGATGTTGCGCTCCTCGTCGAAGCGCGCCGTGACCTCAACCAGCGCGACCGCCTGCTTGCCGTCCTCGGCGGCCAGCGCCAGGGCCGGGACGATCGGCGAGTCGCCGCTCGTGCGGTAGATCGTGTGCTTGATCGCCAGGACATCGGGGTCCTGCGTGGCCTGCTCGATGAAGCGCTCGACGGTCGCGCCGAACGCCTCGTACGGGTGGTGCACGAGGATGTCGCCGCGGCGGATCTCGGCGAACAGGTCGATGGAGGCGTCGCCGTCGCCCGCCAGACGCGCCGGGAGCTGCGGCTGCCACGGCCGGAAGCGCAGGTCGGGGCGGGGGAGGCGCGCGAGCACCGCGAGCCCGCCGGTGTCGAGCGGTGGCCGCGTCGCGAAGACCTGGCGCAGGTCGACGTCGAGGGCGTCGATCAGGGTGGCGCGCATGTCGGCCGGCATCCCCTCGTCGATCTCGAGCCGCACCACGTCGCCGAAGCGACGGCGCGAGAGCTCGCGCTCCACGGCCTCCAGGAGGTCGTCCGCGCCCTCCTGGATCTCGAAGTCGGCGTCGCGGGTCACGCGGAACGTGCTGGAGGCGACGATCTCCATCCCGGGGAACAGCATCGGCAGCCCCGCCGCGATGATCTCCTCGATGCGCACGAAGCGGTCGCGCTCGCCGACGCGCACGAGGCGCGGCAGGACCTCCGGCACCTTCACCCGCGCGAAGCGCGTCTCGCCGCTCGAGGGGTCGCGCACGGACACGCCGACGGAGAGCGACAGGTTCGAGATGTACGGGAACGGCTGGCCCGGCCCGACGGCGAGCGGCGTCAACACCGGGTAGAGCTGCGC
>JAURLF010000233.1 GCA_030831375.1 Gaiellales bacterium
ATGCCGCCGTGCGCGCGGCCTTGGACGGGCTCGAGCGCTCGCGCCCCGCCTGGGCGGAGCTCGCCGAGCTGCACGAGCGGCCACCGCGGATCGAGCACGCCCAGCTGGTGCATCCCGACGATCTCCGCCGCTTCGCCGAGCTCGGTGTCGTGGCCTCCATGCAGCCCATCCATGCGGTCGAGGACCGGTCCGACGCCCTCGCGGCCTGGGGCGGGCGCGGCGCCGGGGCCTACGCCTGGCGGCCCATCCTCGACTCCGGTGCGTCGCTCGTGCTGGGAACGGACGCGCCGATTTCGCCGCTCGACCCGATCGCCACGCTCGCCGCCGCCGTCGGCCGCCCCCACGCGGACGGCCACGCGCTGCCCGCGGAGGCTGCGCTGCGCGCCATGACCTGGGCCCCGTACGCCATCAGCGGCCTCGGCACCCGCCTCGGCCGGCTCGCGCCCGGCCGCGCGGCGGACCTCGTGGTGCTCGACCGCGACCCGTTCACGGCCGCGCCCGACGAGCTCGACCGGATCGGGGTCGTGGCCACCATGGTCGGCGGGCGCTGGGTGCACGGCCGCCCGCCCTGGTGAGCGCCGCGCCCTCGTACCGCGAGCTGCTCGCGCCGGGCCGCCGGATGCTGCTCGCGGCTGCCGGCGGAGCCTCGTTCATCGCCGCCTCCGACGTGCTGCTCGTCGCCACCGCCCTGCCGAGCGCGGCCCGCGAGCTCGGCGGGCTCGAACGCTACCCGCTCGTGGTGGGCGCGTACGCGGCCGCCCTCGCCGTCGGCCTGCCGCTCAGCGGCGCCGTCATCGACCGCCGTGGCGCGTGGCCGTCGCTGGCCTTCGGCTGCGCGCTGTTCGGCAGCGCCGGCCTGCTCGCGCCGCTCGCCCCCGCGATGGAGTGGATCGCCGTGCTGCGCCTGGTGCAGGGGTTCGCCGCCGGATTCCTGCTCGCGGTCCCGCTGTCCGTGGTCGTGCAGCGCATCCCCGTCCATCTGCGTCCGCGCGCCTACGCCCTGTCGAACTCCGTCTGGGCGCTGGCCGCGCTCGCCGGCCCCGTGCTCGGGGCCGTCCTCACGGACCTCCTATCGTGGCGGGCGGCGTTCCTCGTGCCGGTCGTGATGACCGCGCTCGTCGCCCTCGCCGGCTACCGCGGCATGCGCGACCCGGCGGTGCGCCCCGCCGATCCCGCGGCGCGCCTGCACCCGCTCGGCCCGCTCCTGCTCGGCGCCACGGTCGCCGCGCTCCTGCTCGACCCGCGTTGGGCGCCGGTGCCCGCCGCGCTGTTCCTGCTCAGCGAGTGGCGCTCCGCGCATCCCGTGTTCCCCGCGACGCGCGCCGGCCGCGGCATCGCGATCCTCTGCGCCACGGCGGGCATCGCGTTCGTCGGCGCGGACGGGCTGCTCCCGCTCGGCCTGCAGGTCGGCCTCGGCTGGCCGATCCTCGTCGCCGCGATCCCGCTCGTCGGCACCACCGCGGCGTGGGCGACCGGCTCGTTCGCCAGCTCGCGGCTTCCGCTCGGGCACCGCGCGCAGATGCTGCTGGCGATGCTGATCGTGATCGCCGGCGTCGCGCTGATGGGCCTGCCCGTGCTCGACGGCCGGACGCTCGCGGCCGGGATCGTGCTGGCCGCCTTCGGGATGGGCATCCAGAGCCCGGTCGCGCTGCTCAGCGCCTCGCGCGAGCGACCCGGCGGCGAGGGTCGCGCGACCGCCGGCGTGCCGCTGGCCCGCTCGATCGGGGGCGGCATCGGGATCGCGCTGTCCGGCGCGGTCGTCCTGTCCGTCGTCGGCCGGCGCGCCCTCGACGGGGCGGCGTCCGCGCCGGGGGCCGTGCCGGCCATCGCCGACGCCGTGCAGCACGCGAACCTGCTGCTGGCGGCGCTCTGCGCCGCCAGCCTGCCGGCCGTACTGCTCCTGCGCCGGGATGGCGGCCGCTAGGCCGCCTTCATCCCCTGCGCCGAGGCCATCGCCTGCAGCTTGCGCAGGCTCTGGTTCTCGATCTGGCGGATCCGCTCGCGCGTCACGTTGAAGGCGCGCCCGACCTCGTCGAGGGTGCGCGGGTCGTGCCCGTCGAGGCCGTAGCGCAGCTCAAGCACGCGCCGCTCGCGGTAGGACAGCATCGAGAGGATGCTGCGGAGCGCCTCGCGCTGCAGCACCTCCTCCGCCGCCTCCTCGGGGCGCGGGCCGACGGTGTCCTGGATGAAGTCGCCGAAGGTGGACTCGTCCTCCTCGCCGACCGGCTTCTCGAGCGAGATCGGCGCCTGCGCGGAGCGGCGGATGTACTCGATGTCGGCGACCGAGACGTCGGAGGCCTCGGACAGCTCCTCGACGGTGGGCTCACGGCCGAGCTCGGCCTGCAGGCGCCGCTCGATGCGGGCGACCTTGTTGAGCTTCTCGACGACGTGCACGGGCATGCGGATCGTGCGGCCCTTGTCGGCGAGGGCGCGCGCGACGGCCTGGCGGATCCACCAGGTGGCGTACGTCGAGAACTTGTAGCCCTTGCGGTAGTCGAACTTCTCGGAGGCCCGCACGAGGCCGATCGTGCCCTCCTGGATCAGGTCGAGGAAGGGCAGGCCCTGGTTGCGGTAGTTCTTCGCGATCGAGACGACGAGGCGCAGGTTGGCCTCGATCATGTGCTGCTTGGCGCGCTGGTCGCCCTTCTCGATGCGCTTGGCGAGCTCGACCTCCTGCGCGGCGGTCAGGAGCGGCACCTTGCCGATGTCCTTCAGGAACAGCTGCAGCGTGTCCGTCGAGACCTCGCGCGTGGACAGGTCGAGCGCGGGCCGGGACGGGCGCTCCTCCGCCGCGTCGTCGTCCTCGTCGGCGCCGACGATCTCGACGTCGGCGGCGTCGAGCTGCCGGTAGAGCTCCTCGACCTGGGCCTCGGACAGGTCGAGCTCGTCGAGGGCGCCCTTCAGCGCCGCCTGTGAGAGCCCGCCATCCTCCTCGGCGCGCGCGATCAGCGTGCGCGCGAGCTCGTTGTCGAGCCCCTCTTCGGTGCCGGTCTCGCGCTCGACTGCCTGCTCCATCACGCCCCTCCCGTAGGGAACGGGTGCCAGCCTAGTGACGGGATCGGACGGACCCGGCCCTGATCGGCGGCCGACGACTAGAGGGCGTCGAGGAACCGCTGCGCGGCGTCGCCGAGCCGCGTGCCGGGGTGCTGCTCGGCGACCTGCCGCAGCTGGGCGCGGGCCGTGTCCTGGTCGCGCAGCCAGAGCAGGAGCAGGGCGAGGTGGAGGCGCGGCGACGGGTCGTCGGGATGGTCGCGCACGAGCGGGCCGAGCTGCCCGAATGCGCTCTCCGGCCGGTCCTTCGAGAAGCCCGCCACGAGCCGACCCACCCGGGCCTCCACGAGCCCGGGGTCGGCCAGGAGCGCCGCGTCGAACGCCTCGATCGCCTCGCGGCGGCGCCCCTCGGCCATCAGCGCCGCGGCGTGCGCGACCTGCGCCCGCGCATCGTCGGGCCGCGCGGCGGCACGCTCGGCGAGCACGGCCGGGTCCTCACTGCCCGACTCCCGCGCCGGGATGAACGGCGGGTAGCCGGACGGCAGCCCCGGGTGCATGAGATCGTCGGCGGCGATGCCGTAGAAGGCCTCGGCGTCGGCGTCGCGGACGGCTCGCAGCTCGGCCTCGGCGTCCGCCCGCCGGCCGGACCACAGCAGCGCGACGCCGAGCGAGAAGCGGGCGAAGGCGTCGTCGGGGCGAGCGTCGGCCAGCGCCGCGAGTGCGTCGATCGTTGCCGCAGGGTCGGCCGGGTCGTAGCCGGCGAGGGCGCGCGCGACGTCGCCGCGCGGATCGTCGACCGCGGCGAGGGTGGCCTCGGCGCCCGCCGCGTCGCCCGTCGCGAGCTGCGCCTCGGCGAGGCGCAGGGCGGTGTCGGCTCCGGGGGCGGCCTCGGCGCGTGCTGCGGCCCACGCGAGGCGCTCCACCGGGTCGCGGGGCATGCCCGCCTCCGGCGGCAGCACGATGCCGGGGCGGCCCGGCAGGGGCTCGATCACGGCGGCGGGGCCGGTCGCGGCGTCGGAGGGCGCGGTCTCGTCGTCGGCGGCCAGGGCCGCCAGCCCGACCACCGCGAGGGCGATCGCGGCGGCCACCGCGAGCAGGGCGACCAGCCGGCCGCGCGGGATCCCGCGCCGGTCCTCGGTGTCAGCGGCCACGGACCGCAGGCTACCAGCGGGGCGGCGGCGGCCCGGCGGGACGGGAATAGGTCCCCGCCGGCCATCGTTTTCCGAATACCGTTTGCCCCATGGCATAAGGAACCGCTATACACTTCCCTGCGCCGCTCCTCCGCATGGCGCGAAAGGCACCCCGATGACGACGTACCGCGAACTGCTCTCCCAGGTCAAGGCCGAGATCGACGAGGTCGACGCCGCCCAACTCGCCCTGGAGCTCGCGTCCGCCGCCCCGCCGCTCCTGATCGACGTGCGCGAGCCGGACGAGTACGAGCAGGGCGCGATCCCGCAGGCGATCCACATCCCGCGCGGCTTCCTCGAGTCGCGGATCGAGGCCGCGGCGCCCGACAAGGACGCCCGCATCGTGCTCAGCTGCGCCTCGGGCGCACGCAGCGCGTTCGGCGCGAAGGCCCTGCGGGAGCTCGGCTACACCGACGTCGCCTCGCTCGCCGGCGGCTTCTCCGGCTGGAAGCAGTCCGGTCATCCGTGGGCGGAGCCCATGGTGCTCGACGCGGAGCGCCGCCGGCGCTACAGCCGCCACCTGGTGATCCCCGAGGTCGGCGAGGCCGGCCAGCTCGCACTGCTCGGCGCGAAGGTGCTGATGATCGGCGCGGGCGGGCTCGGCTCGCCGTCGTCGCTGTATCTGGCCGCGGCCGGCGTGGGCACGATCGGGATCATCGACGACGACGTCGTCGACGCCTCCAACCTCCAGCGCCAGGTGATCCACAACACGGAGCGGATCGGCGTGCCGAAGGCCGAGTCGGCCCGGATGACCCTGACGGCCCTGAACCCTGACGTCGAGGTCGTGCAGTACCGCGAGCGCCTGACGAGCGCGAACATCGACGAGATCCTCGCTGGCTATGACGTGGTCGTCGACGGCACCGACAACTTCCCGACGCGCTACCTGCTCAACGACGCGTCCGTGAAGCACGGCATCCCCGTGGTGCACGCCTCGATCTTCCGCTTCGAGGGCCAGCTGACGGTCTTCAAGCCGCACGAGGGCCCCTGCTACCGGTGCCTCTTCCCCGAGCCGCCGCCGGCGGAGCTCGCGCCGAGCTGCGCGGAGGGCGGTGTCCTGGGCGTCCTGCCCGGCATCATGGGCACGCTGCAGGCCACCGAGGCGCTCAAGCTCCTGCTCGGCATCGGCGAGCCCCTGATCGGCCGGCTCTTGCTCGTCGACGCCCTGGACATGGGCTTCCACGAGGTCTCGCTGCGCCGCGACCCGGCCTGCCCCGTCTGCGGCGAGCACGCCGGCCCGATCGAGTACATCGACTACGACGAGTTCTGCGCGGGCGGCGCCCACGCGGCCGCCCACTAGGGGGACGAACATGGCAATCCAGATCCGCATCCCCCCCGTCCTGCGCCCCTCCGTCGGCGGCGCGCGCCAGGTCGCCGTCGAGGGCGCCACGCTGCGCGAGGCGCTCGCCGACCTGTTCGCGCAGCACCCCGCCGTGCAGTCCCAGGTCGTCGACGACGCGGGCGAGATCAACCGCTTCGTGAACGTCTACGTCGACAACGAGGACGTCCGCCTCGGCCAGGGCCTCGACACGCCCGTCGCGGATGGCGGCACGGTGATCGTGCTGCCCGCGATGGCCGGCGGCTCGGTCTTCCCGCCGAACCTGTGCCGCGGCGGCGGCGACGTCCTCAGCGCGATCGGCGGCACCCCGCTGGTGGAGCTGCCGCATCTGCGC
Organism: Gaiellales bacterium; assembly: GCA_030831375.1. Lineage (GTDB taxonomy): Bacteria > Actinomycetota > Thermoleophilia > Gaiellales > F1-60-MAGs149 > F1-60-MAGs149. The sequence continues at coordinate 5,849 of JAURLF010000233.1, forward strand.
CCCGAGGGCGGCGCGCGCGTGTGGGCGAAGCTCGAGATGCTGAACCCGTCCGGCTCGATCAAGGACCGAGTGGCGCTCAGCCTGATCGACGCGGCCGAGGCCGACGGGCGCCTGACCCCCGGCTCCGGCCAGATCGTGATGGAGCCGACGAGCGGCAACACCGGTATCGCGCTGGCGATGATCTGCGCGGTCCGCGGCTACCGCTTCCGCGCGGTGATGCCGGAGTCGGCGACCCCCGAGCGCGTCCAGCAGATCTCGATGTACGGCGCCGAGATCGTCTTCTCGCCGGGCGAGCTCGGCTCGAACGGCGGCGTCGCCCTGGCTCGCGAGCTGGCGGCGGCCGACCCGACGATCTACATGCCGTTCCAGTACGCCAATCCGGAGAACCCGAACGCGCACTACCGCACGACGGGCCCCGAGATCCTCGACGCCCTCGACGGCAAGGTCGACGCGTTCGTGGCCGGCCTCGGAACGGGCGGCACCCTGATGGGCGTCGGGCGCGCGCTGCGCGAGGCCAACCCGGACGTGCAGATCGTGGCCGCCGAGCCCCTGCAGGGCGAGGCCGTGATGGGACTGCGCTCGCTCGAGGACGGCTACACGCCGGAGATCCTCGACGTCTCCCAGCTGGACCGCAAGCTGCTCGTCACCAACACGGAGTCCGTGCAGGCGATGCGCCTGGCGCTGCGCCGGGAGGGCATCTGGATCGGCGTCTCCTGCGGCGCCGCGCTGAGCGTCGCCCTGCGCGTCGCCGGCCAGATGGACCCGGACCAGAACGTGGTCACGGTCTTCGCCGATGGCGGTGCGCGCTACGCGTCCGCCAACCTCTTCGAGGAGCGCGAGGGCGAGGATCTCGAGGAGCTGATGGAGGATCGTCTCTGGTGGTAGGGGACGCCCCGCTCGTCCTGCCCCGCGCACTGCGGGACGAGCTCGTCGCCCACGCCCGGGCGGGCCTCCCAAACGAGGCCTGCGGGATCCTCGGCGGCCGGAACGGCCGCGCAGAGCGCTTCTACCCGGCCGTCAACGGCGAGCCGAGCCCGTTCTTCTACAGCATCGAGAGCCGGGACCTCTTGCGGATCCTCCAGGAGATCGAGCGCGACTTCGGCGTCGACGCGGCGCAGGAGGACGTCGAGGACGCGGTGGCGGCGATCTACCACAGCCACGTCGAGAGCCCGGCCTTCCCGTCGCGGACCGACGTGGAGATCGCACACTGGCCGGACGCCGCCTATCTGATCGTCGGCCTCGGCTCGGAGCCGCCGGACGTGCGCGCCTTCATGATCCGCGACGGGCGGATCAGCCGCCGCGAGATCATCGTCGAGGGCTAGGCCGAGCGGCGCCGGATCGTCTGCGGGGGCTCCTCGTCCTCCGCGGCGGACTCCGGCATCGGCAGCAGCGTCGTCTCGAAGGCCGTCGAGAGCCCGATCACCGAGTGCGTGCGGTGCACGTCGTTCATCGTGCGGATCTGGTGCAGGACGCCCTCGAGCTCGCTGGTGCTCTCGGCGCGCACCTTCAAGAGGTACGCCCACTCGCCGGCGACGGCGTGGCACTCGAGGACGTGAGGCAGCGCGGCGAGCCGCTCGGTGAAGTCCGGGATGTCGAAGGCGGCGTTGTCGACGAAGACGAAGGCCACGATGCCGTAGCCCAGCGCGTCCGCGTCCACGACGGCGCGATAGCCCTTGATCACGCCGCGCGCCTCGAGCTTCTTGACGCGCTCGTGCGCAGCCGCCTGCGACAGCCCGACCCGCTTGGCGAGGTCGCCGTACGTGGTCTTGCCGTCCTCCTGGAGGATCTGGATGATCTGCCAATCAATGGGATGCATGCGGATTTACCGAAGATTTACGACTGTAAGCTTGCGTTCGCCGGAGAATCTCTGGTAGTGTAGCCACTGCACGAGGGAAATACCACCCTCGGAGACCACGAGCCGATACCCATGCAGCCCATCGCCGCCCTCTCCCTCCTCTTCAGCCGCCCGGACGCAGTGCACCGCACCAATCCCGAGCGCCCGGAGCCCGGGGCGCGGCGCAGCCGGCGCCGGGTGCGCTCGAAGCGCGTCTGATCCGTTTTTCTCTCCACCCTCCTCTCCTCTCCTTCAGTCTCGGCCCCGCTCCGGCGGGGCCGAGCTGTTTCCGGGACCGGACGGAGCGGGTTCGGGCCGATGATCGGGGCGCAGATCTCCCGTTCGGTCGTTGATTCTCCGATTCAGACAGCCATTACCGAACATTTACAGGTATTAAGTTGACAAAACCGGATAATCTCCGGTATTGTCTGATCACTATGAAGCTCGAGCACATCGACCACACGCCCTCGTACACCGCTCCGATCCCCGCGTTCGATTTCCTCTTCGCGGCCCCGGAGAAGCGCCCCGCCGCCATCGGCCCGCGCCGCTCCTGGCTCGGGCGCGCGCTCCGCACGCGGCGCTCCTGACCGACTTCCTCCCCACCCTCCTCTCCTCTCCTCCAGTCTCGGCCCCCGCTCCGGCGGGGGCCGAGCTGTTTTCGGGGACGCGCGCGGGGACGGCGGCTACGATGCCGCCGCCATGGGCCGCAACCGCTCCCCCCGCCTGAAGGCCCGCGTGCTCGTCGAGCGCGACGGCCAGGTGCTGCTCGTGCGCCACGCCAAACGCCACCAGAAGGCCTTCTGGTGCCTGCCCGGCGGCAACGCCGACCCGGGCGAGTCGATCGCCGACGCCGCGCGCCGCGAGCTCCTCGAGGAGACCGGCGTCGAGGTCGACGTGGAGGGCGCCGTCCTCGTGCTCGACGGCCCCGCGGCGTACGCGGGCGGCGGCGGCGCCGTCGAGGTGATCCTGCGCGGCGCGATCATGCGCGGCGAGCCCGGCCCGACCGCGCACGGCGGCGACCCCTACCTGGACCGCATCGAATGGCGGCCGATCGACGACCTGCCTGAGAGCTTCCGGCCTCGGGTCCTGGCCGCGCTCCTGCGCGACGCGGGCTCGGCCGCGTCCCTGCCGCTGATCCCGATCGGCGACTGGGGCGAGAGCTCCTAGGAGCGGCGGTTCGGCTCCAGCCAGGCGAGGTCCGTCGGGACGCCGCAGCCGGGGCCGTCCGGCGGGCGCACCAGGCCGTCCTCGCCGGCGAAGATCGGCGTGGGCAGGAGCCAGTCGCGCCGGTCCGGGCTCCAGCCCGGCGGGTCGAACGGCACCTCGACGTACGGGCAGGCCGAGAGGGCGAGCGCGGCGTGCAGGTTGAAGACGAGGCCGAGGCCGTTCGTCCAGGTGTGCGGCGACCACCAGCGGTTGAGCAGGTCCGCGGCCCCGGACAGACGCCGGGCACCGACGAGGCCGCCAGACAGGGCGACGTCGCACTGGAGGACGTCGACGCCGCCGTGGACGAGCAGGTCGCGGGCCTCGTGCTCGGCGCGCACCATCTCCCCCGCCGCGATCCGCAGCGACGTCTTCGCGCGCAGCTCCGCGTAGCCGCGCACGTCAGACGCGGGCAGGGGCTCCTCGAGCCAGTACACGCCGATCTCCTCGAGCTCGCGCGCGCAGCGGACCGCCTCGGCGACGTCCCACGCCGGCATCGTGTCGCCGGCCATCCGCCAGCCCTGGTTGGCGTCCACCATCAGGTCCACCTCAGGCCCGAGCGCCTCGCGCACGCGCGCCACGCCGGCGACGGCGTCGCGCCAGCCGCCCGCCCGGGGCAGCCGCAGCTTGATCGCCCGGAATCCAGCCAGCGCCATGTGCGCCGAGCGCTCGACGCGCTCGTCGGGGTCGACGACCTCGCCCGTCGACGCGTACGCGAGCAGTGCCTCGGAACGGCCGCCGAGGAAGCGCCAGAGCGGCTCGCCGGCGGCGCGCGCGGCGAGGTCGTGGCAGGCGAGCTCGGCGATCCACGGGCGCCCGCGATGGAAGTCGACCGTCGCGCAGATGCGGTGCACGAGGTCGGTGCGGCGCGGGTCCAGACCGACGAGCTTGCGCGACAGGAGCTCCGCGTCCGGCAGGTCGTCGCCGCCCGCGATGCCGACCGTGCCGTCATCGGCCGTGACCACCACGACGTCGGCGTCCTGCAGCGTGCGCGGGCTGGGGTCCCACGCCATGCGCACGGGGTTGCCCCAGATCGTCCGGTAGCGCCGGACCTCGACGGACGCGATCCTCACCCGGGCAGTGTACGGCGGACGCAGACGATCGGCGTTGCGCTTTCGTCCGGGGATCGGCAGACTGCGGACAGACGCCGCACGCCATCCCGCGCGTGCCGGACCCCCGATGTTCGAGAACCGCATGCCCCGCTACGAGCCCCTCACCGGGGACGACCTCGAGGCGCTCGACCGCGGCTGGGAGCGCCTCGTCTCCGAGGTCGGCGTGCGCATCGACCACCCCGAGGCGCGGCGGCTGTTCGCCGCCGCGGGACAGCACGTCGAGGACGACGTCGTCCGCCTCGACCCGTCCTTCCTGCGCGCGCAGCTCGCGCTGGCGCCGCGGGAGTTCGCCCTGCGGGCGCGCAACCCCGAGCGCAGCCTCAGGATCGGCGGCGACACGATGGTGTTCTGCGCCGCGCAGGGACCGCCCTTCGTGCGCGCGGGCGCCGAACGCCGCGAGGGCACCTTCGAGGACTTCCGCCGCTTCGCGATGCTCGTGCAGGCCTCGGACGCCCTCGACACGCCGGGGCGCAACGCGGTCGAGCCGAACGACCTCCCGCTCGACATCCGCCACCTGATGCGCACGCAGGCGATGATCCGCCTGACCGACCGCGTCTGGTCCGGCGAGCCGTCGTCGACGGCGGCCGCGGAGGACTGCCTGCGCATGGCGGAGATCGTCTTCGGCGGGCGCGAGGCGATCGAGCGCGAGCCCGTCGTCTTCGCCAACTGCAACGTCAATTCGCCGCTCACCTTCGACGAGCGGATGCTGGAGGGCATCCTCGCCTACGCCGCGG
>JAURLF010000234.1 GCA_030831375.1 Gaiellales bacterium
CGCCGCCGAGGCCGGCGCCGTGCGGGATGCGCTTGTCGATGTGCACGTGGAAGCCTGCGTCGTGCCCCGCGGCGCGGCAGAGCTCGTCGAGCGCGCGCGTGACGAGGGTGTCGCCGCCCGGCAGGGCGGGGCAGTCGACCCGGGTTCGCGGGGCGGGCCCGATCAGCAGCACATCGGCCAGGTCGATGCGGGCGATCAGCGTGACCAGCTCGTGATAGCCGTCGGGCCGCGGCCGGCCGACGCGCAGCGCGATGTTGACCTTCGCACAGGCGCGCACGATCTCGCCCTGCCCGCTCACGCGGCCGCTTCCCGGGCGAGCGCTTCGAGGAGCGGCGGCCAGTCGTCGGGTGCGATCGCCTCGGCGCGCACGCGTGCGTCGAGGCCGAGGCCGCCCAGCACCGACTCGGCCTCGGCGCGCGTGGCGATGCCGGCCATCTGCAGGCCGTTGGCGAGCGTCTTGCGGCGGTGCCGGAAGCCCGCGTGCACGAGTCGGACGAGCGCCGGCCAGCGCGGCGCGAGCGCGGCCCAGTCGGGGCGCCGGTGGAACGCGACGAGCGCCGAGTCGACGCGCGGCGGTGGGTCGAAGACCTGCCGGCCGACGGGGTGCAGGTCGGTGCGCGTGCAGGCCAGGCGCACCAGCACGCTGACCGCGCCGTAGGCGGGTGTGGAGGGCTCCGCGAACAGGCGGTCGGCGATCTCGCGCTGCACCATCACGCACCAGCGCTCCACGCCCGGCAGCTCCGCGATCGAGCGCAGCACAAGCGGCGTGGCCACGTTGTAGGGCAGGTTCGCGACGAAGGCGGCCGGCGCCGGGTCGAGCGCGGCGAGGTCCGCCTGCATCGCGTCCGCCCAGACCACGTGCAGCGTCGGGTGTGCGGCGACGAGCGGCGCGAGCGCGGGCTCGAGCCGGCGGTCGATCTCGACCGCGTGCACCGCCGCGGCCGCATCGAGCAGCTCGCGCGTGAGGATGCCGCGGCCCGGCCCGACCTCGAGCACCGCGTCGCCGGGGCCGACGCCGGCGCGGTCCACGGCGAGCCGGGCGAGGTTCGGGTCGGTCAGGAAGTGCTGGCCGTAGCGCTGGCTCATACGGGCAGAGCGTAGGCCCGCGCGGCGTTCGCGCGCACCTGCGCCGCGAGCTCCGCCGGCTCCTGGCCGCGCACGCGGGCGATGGCGGCGAGGGTGTCGAGCACGTACGCCGGCTCGTTCGGCGTGCCGCGGTGCGGGACGGGCGCGAGGTAGGGGGCGTCCGTCTCGAGCAGGATGCGGTCGGCCGGGCAGCGCGCCGCGGCGTGCAGGAGGTCGTGCGCCTTGGGGTACGTGGCGTTGCCGGCGAACGAGCACCACCAGCCGCTCGCGATCGCCTCGTCGAGGCGGGCGGGCACCGAGAAGCAGTGCAGGATCACGCGCTCCGGGCCCTCGGCGGCGAGCAGTCGGAAGCAGTCGTCGTCGGCGTCGCGGCAGTGGATCACGACCGCCGTGCCGAGCTCGCGGGCGAGCGCCAGCTGGCGCCGGAAGACGTCCAGCTGGACGTCGTAGGCGACGTGGTCGCGGAAGCGGTCGAGGCCGGTCTCGCCGATGGCCACACAGCGCGGGTGCGCTGCGCGCTCGCGGATCAGCGCCTCGAGCGCGTCCGACCACTCGTCGGCGGAGTTGGGGTGGAGGCCCGCCGTGGTCCAGACGCCGGGCTCGGAGAGGAGCGGCTCGACGGCGGCCATCTCGGCGGCGCTCGACCCGATCGTGATGACCTCCTCGACGCCGGCGGCGCGGGCGCGCGCCAGCACCTCGAGCGGTGGGTCGGGGCAGCTCGTCAGGTGGGTGTGGCAGTCGATCAGGACGGCGCGCCCCCGAGCGGCTCCTCCACCCGGGGGAAGAGCGGGCCCTCGCCGGCCACGGCGGCACCGGCGGCCAGGCGCCCTGCCGTCGCCTCGTCCCAGCCGAGCGCGTCGCCCGCGCCGACGGCGGCGAGGATGCGGGGCGCCGACACGGGCAGGAAGGCGGCGAGCAGGACCGCGCAGGCGCGCGTGCCGTCGGCGAGCGTGTAGAGGACGTCGGCGAGCTCGTCCGCGCGGCCGGGGTCCTTCGCCAGGGTCCACGGCGCGCGCTCCTCGACGAAGCGGTTGAGGGCCCGCACGACCTCCCAGGCCGCCTCGAGCGCCTCGGTCAGCTCCATCTCGCCCGTGTGGCGGCCGACGGCCTCGCGGGCCGTCTCCACGGCGGCGGTGATCGCGGGGTCGCAGGCGCCCGCGGGAACGCGACCGTCCGTGTACTTGCCGACCATCGCGACGACGCGGTTGACGAGATTGCCGAGGTCGTTCGCGAGCTCGGCGTGGTAGCGCTCGTGGACGGCCTCGTACGAGATGCCGCCGTCGCCGCCGAAGCGCACGTCCCGCAGCAGGTAGTAGCGCAGCGCGTCGACGCCGTAGGCGTCGATCACCGCGAACGGGTCGAGCACGTTGCCGACGGACTTCGACATCTTCGCGTCGCGCACCGTCAGGTAGCCGTGGATCATCAGCCGCTCGGGCAGCGCCATGCCGGCGCCCATCAGCATCGCCGGCCAGATCACGGCGTGGAACTTGAGGATGTCCTTGGCGAGGAGCTGCCAGCGCGGCGGCCAGTAGCGGGGCGCGAGGTCCTCATCGGGGCGCGCGTAGCTCATCGCGGAGCGGTAGTTGAGGAGCGCGTCGAACCAGACGTAGCAGGTCTGCTCGGGCGCCCACGGGAGCGGCACACCCCAGTCGATCGAGGCGCGCGAGAGCGACACGTCCTCGAGGCCGCCCTGGATGAACGAGCGCGCCTCGTTGAAGCGCGACGCGGGGCTGACGAAACCGGGATTCGCGTCGTAGTGGGCGAGGAGCGGCGCCTCGAAGGCGCTGAGCCGGAAGAACCAGTTCGACTCCTGGAGCCACTCTGGCTTCGTGCCGTGGTCGGGACAGAGCCCGTCGACGAGGTCGTCCTCCTTGTAGAAGGCCTCGCAGCCCGTGCAGTAGAGACCCTCGTAGACGCCCTCGTAGACGTGGCCGTTGTCCTTCAGCGCCTGCAGGAAGTCCTGCACGTACGCGATGTGGCCGGGATCGGTGGTGCGGATGAAGAAGTCGGGCGTGGCCAGCACGTCGTCGGTCATGCGCCGGAAGGCGGCCGAGTTGCGGTCGACGAAGTCCTGCGGCGTCATCCCGAGCTCCGCGGCGACGCGCGCGTTCTTGTCGCCGTGCTCGTCCGTGCCGGTGAGGAAGAAGACGTCCTCGCCGCGCTGGCGCATGTGCCGCGCGTACGTGTCGGCCGCGATCGTCGTGTACGCGTGGCCGAGGTGCGGCTGCGCGTTGACGTAGTAGATCGGCGTCGTCAGGAAGGCGGAGGACACGGCCGAAGGGTATCGGCCCCGGGGCGCTCGGCCCGCCGCTAGGGGCGGTACAGGTCGCGCGTCGAGCGGCCCGTCAGCAGCGCGACGAGCCGGGCCGCGTCCTTCGCGCCGAGCCCGCGCTCGCGCAGCTCGGCGAGCGCCGCCTCGACGTCGGCATCGCCCGCCGGGTGCGCGGCCACGGCGCCGAGGACGAGCACGACCTCGCCCTTCGGCGGCGTGGCGAAGCGGGCGGCGAGCTCGGCCGCGCTGCCGCGCGCGACCTCCTCGTGCAGCTTCGTCAGCTCGCGGCAGACCGCGAGCGGCCGCTCCGGCGCGCGCTCCGCCAGGAGGGCGAGGGTGGCGGGCAGCCGCCGGGGCGACTCGAACGCGATCAGGGTCGCGCCCCAGCCGTCGGCCTCGTCGAGGACGCGCCCGATCGCCGCGGCGCCGCGCGGCAGGAACCCGACGAAGGCGAAGCGGTCGGCGGGCAGGCCAGACGCGACGAGCGCGGTGGTGACGGCGTCGGGGCCGGGCAGCACCTCGACCTCGACGCCCGCCGTGATCGCGGCGCGCAGCAGCGCCGCGCCGGGGTCGGAGACGAGCGGCATGCCGGCGTCGGTGACGAGGCACAGGTGCTCGCCCGCCCGCAGGCGCTCGACGAGGCCCGGCACCGCCCGCTCCTCGCGGTGGGCCTCGACCACGGCCATCGGCACGTCGATCCCGAGGCCGTGCAAGAGCGCCCCCGTGCGGCGCGTGTCCTCGCAGGCCACGCGGTCGCAGGCGGCGAGGGCGTCACGCACGCGCGGCGTGAGGTCGCCGAGGTTGCCGATCGGCGTGGGGCAGACGGTCAGGCGGCCGGCCATGCGGGCAGGGTACGCGCGGCGGATCGGGAATACGCTGTGTCCGATGGCGGATCGCCCCTACAAGACCTACAAGACCTACAAGACCTACAAGGGCGGCCGTGTGCGCCCTGAGCCCGAGGCCGCCGCCTCCGCGGCGGTGGCCGCGCCCGAGCGGCGCGGCGCGATCGAGCTGCCGTCGGCCGACGCGCCGCCGCCGATCGAGCCGCCCCGCCTCGGCCGCCTCGGCCGCTTCGGCCGCGGCGGCGCCAGCGGCGGCTGGACGCCGACCCGACGGGCCCCGCGCGGTCTGCGCTTCTGGGTCAAGCTGGGGATAGCGCTCGCGGCGCTGCTCGTGGGGCTCTGGCTCGTGCTCGGCCTGCTCGCGGTGCGAAGCTCCGTCTCGCAGGCCAACGAACGGCTCGACCCGCGGGCCCCGGCGGCGCTGGCCGCGCCGGACGGCTCGATCCTCGCCGTGCCGACCAGCGTCCTCGTGATCGGCGTCGACGAGAACGCCAACTCGGACACCCTCCAGGTGATCCGCTTCGACCCGGGCGACTCGCTCGTCGCCACCCTGTCGATCCCGCGCGATCTGCGCGTGCCGGTCCCCGGCTACGGCGAGGAGAAGATCAACGCGGCGTACGCGGCCGGCGGCGCGCCGCTCGCCCTGCAGACGGTCCAGGCCTACACCGGCCTCGAGATCGACCACGTGATCGTGCTCGACTTCGACGGGCTGGTCGGGCTCGTCGACGCGGTCGGCGGCATCGAGGTCGACAACCCGAAGCCGATCCGCTCCGTCTTCGAGGGCGAGATGCACAAGTTCCCCGCCGGCACGATCGAGCTCAGCGGCCAGGAGGCGCTCGCCTACTCGCGCGTGCGGCGCAACGCCCTCGACCCGTCCGACTCGGACGTCTCGCGCGGCCAGCGCCAGCAGGCCGTGATCCGCGCGCTGCGCGAGCGCCTGACCAGCCCCGGCGGCGTGCTGCGCCTGCGCACGGTCGCCGGCGCGCTCGGCGGGGCCTTCGCGACCGACCTCACGCTCGGCGAGATCGGCCAGCTGGCGTGGGTCGACCAGCGCGCCTCGCGGCGGCTGCGCTGCAACCTCGGTGGCACGCCCGCCCCGCTCGACGGCCAGGACGTGCTGATCCCGGACGGCGCCGGCAACCGCCGCGTGCTCGGCGAGTTCCTGGGCGAGCAGGCGGTCCAGCCGGCCGCATCGCGCTCGATCTTCGCCGCCCGCTGCCGCGAGGGCTGAGGCCCCGGCCGGGCCGCATCGCGGGCCCGCCGGATTCGGGTAGGATCCGGTCCGCCCGGCGGCGTAGCTCAGTTGGTTAGAGCAGCGGAATCATAATCCGCGTGTCGTAGGTTCGAGTCCTACCGCCGCTACCTCCCGCGGCCCTGCGGCGTCCCCGCAGGCCGGGGGCGCGTCGCGCGCGTACGATGCCGTCATGGAGCCCGGCCGCGCACGGCGGATCAGCGCCCGGGTCCTGCGCTTCGTTGCGCTGTCGTGGGCGATCCTCTTCAGCGTCGTGGCCACGCTGTTCGCCGGTGGCTACGCGCTCGAGGACCCGGGCTGGCCCGTCGGCTACCTGATGGTCGCGGCCTGGCTCGCGCCGCTCGGCGCGCTGACCGTGGTCGCCCTGCGCCGGCCCGTGCTCGCCTGGCGACTGATGTGGGTCTGCGTCGGCATCGCGATCGCGATCGCGCTGGTCCAACTCGCGTTCCCGCGCGTCCTGACCGGCTGGGAGTTCACCAACGGGCCGGTGGTGGCGATCGCCAGCTTCGTGCCGCTCGTGCCGCTCGCCATCCTCGGCCGGCGGCGGCCCCTGGCGGCCGCGATCGCGATCGCGATCATCGCCCTCGGCCCGGTGGTGGTGCAGCTGCGCGAGACGGAGCTGCACTTCGGCTCGTCTGTCGCCGTGTCCCTGCCGATGCTGATCGCGGCGGGCCTGCTGGCCGTCGCGGGCCTCCTGCACCGGCATCCGGCGCCGTAGCCGCGTACCCTTCTCCGGGTGCAGCCGCTCGACGCGCGCATCCCCGGGCCCGCCCTGATGGGCATCGTCAACGTCACGCCGGACTCCTTCTCGGACGGCGGGCTCCACCTCGACCCCGCGGCCGCGATCGCCCACGGTCTGCGCCTCGTGGCCGAGGGCGCCGCGATCGTCGACGTCGGCGGCGAGTCGACGCGGCCCGGCTCGGAGGGCGTCGACGCGGCCGAGGAGCTGCGCCGCGTGGTCGACGTCGTGCGCGGCATCCGCGCGGCGAGCGACGTGCCGATCTCGATCGACACCTCGAAGGCGGCCGTCGCCGAGGCCGCGCTGGCGGCCGGCGCCACGATGGTCAATGACGTCACCGCCGGGCGCGCTGACCCCGGCATCCTCGACGTCGCCCGCGACGCCGACGCCGACCTCTGCCTGATGCACATGCTCGGCGAGCCGCGCACGATGCAGGACGACCCGCGCTACGACGACGTGGTGGCGGAGGTGGGGGCGTTCCTGCGCGAGCGCGTGGAGGCGGCGGTGGCCCGCGGCGTCGACCCGGGCCGGATCTGCGTCGACCCGGGGATCGGTTTCGGCAAGACGGTCGACCACAACCTCGCCCTGATCGCCGCGGGCGATGAGCTGGCCCGCGCGGCCGGCTGCCCGCTGGTCGTCGGGCTCTCGCGCAAGCGCTTCCTCGGCACCCTGATCGGAGATCCCGAACGGGACCGCACGACCGCCTCGGTTGTCGCGGGGGTCGCGGCCCTCGGACGCGGCGCCTGGATGCTGCGGGTCCACGACGTCGCCCCGCACCGGGACGCCCTGCGCGTGCTGCAGGCCGTCGCCGGCTCGGGCACGATGCCCGCATGAGCCGCCGGCTCGCCATCCGGATCGAGGGCATCGAGGTGTTCGCACACCACGGCGTCCTGCCCGCCGAGCGCGAGCAGGGGCAGACCTTCCTCGTCGACGTGGAGCTCGCGCCCGTGTCCGACCGGGCCTGCGACACCGATGACCTCGCCGACGCCGTCGACTACGGCGCCGTGGCCGCGCGCGTCGGCGCGATCGTCGGCGGCGAGCCCGTCGACCTGCTCGAGCGGCTCGGCGACCTGATCGCCCGTGACCTGCTCGGCGCGTTCCCCGTGGAGCGCGTCCGCGTCGCCGTGCACAAGCCCGAGGCGCCCCTCGGGGTGCCGTTCGGTGACGTCGTCGTCACGGTCGAGCGCTCCGCGTGATCGGCGCGCCGTGCGCGATCGGGCTCGGCGGCAACGTCGGCGACGTCACGGCCGCGTTCCGGGCCGCGCTCGCGGCGCTCGACCGAACCGACGGCGTGCGCGTGATGGCCGTCTCGTCCGTGTACCGCACCGCGCCGATCGGCGGGCCTGACCAGGACGACTACCTCAACGCGGCGGCGCTGCTCGCCTGCGGGCTCGACCCCGTCGCCCTGCTCGCCGCCCTGCAGGTGCTCGAGGCGGACGCCGGCCGCGTGCGCGACGAGCGCTGGGGGCCGCGCACGCTCGACCTGGACCTGCTCTGGTGGGACGACCGCCCGATCACCGCGCCCGGGCTCGAGGTGCCGCACCCGCGCCTGCACGAGCGGCGCTTCGCGCTCGCGCCGCTCGTCGAGGTCGCGCCGCGTGCGAAGGCCCCCGACGGCACGCCCTACGCGGAGCTCCTGCGGGCGCTGCCCGAGGACGGGGTGGCGCGGCTCGGACCCGCATCCCTCGTCTACGATCCGGCCTGACCGCCGCCAGGGGGAGTCGCAGGATGTCGCATCTTGAGGATCTCGAGGAGTACGACGCCGAGCTCGAGCTGACGCTCAAGCGCGAGTACGCCACCGTCTTCGGGCTGTTCCGCTACTGCGTGCTCACGCAGGAGGCGACGTACCTCTGCAACAAGCTCGAGATGGCGATCGAGCACCAGCCCTCGTACCCGCTCTTCCACCTCAAGATGGAGGACGTCTGGGTGTGGGACAAGAACCGCCCGAGCCGGATCATCCCGCGCGCCGAGGTGCACACCACGCAGGACGTCACGGTCGAGGAGCTGAAGCCCGAGGACGACGTGCTGACGTCCCTGCCGCCGGACTTCACCGCGCCGCCCGAGGACTAACCGCATGCTGCTGGCCGTCGACGTCGGCAACACGTCGAGCGTGATCGGCCTCTTCGACGGCGACGCGATCGCCGCCGAGTGGCGGATCGCCACGCGCTACCGCACCACCGACGAGCTCGAGGTGGTGCTGCGCGGCCTGCTCGCCGCGCGTCAGATCAAGCCGGACGCGATCACGCACGGCTGCCTGTCGACCACGGTGCCGCCGGTGCAGGGGGCTTGGGAGGAGGTGCTGCAGCGCGTCGCGGGCACCGTGCCCGTGGTGATCGAGCCGGGCGTGAAGACCGGCGTCGCCGTGCGCGTCCAGAACCCGCGCGAGGTCGGGCCGGACCGGATCGCGAACGCGGCCGCCGCCGCGGCGCTGCACGGCGCGCCCGCGATCGTCGTCGACTTCGGCACCGCCACCAACTTCGACGTGGTGGCCGAGGACGGCGCCTTCGTCGGCGGCGCGATCGCGCCCGGGCTCGAGGTCTCGATGGAGGCGCTGTTCGCGCGCGCCGCGCGGCTCGGGAAGGTCGAGCTGGTCGCGCCGCCGAACGCGATCGGCACCGCGACTGTCGACTCCCTGCAGTCCGGCGCCGTCTACGGCTTCGCGGGCCTCGTGGACGGCATCGTCGGGCGGCTGCGCGCCGAGCTCGGTGCCCCGGACTGCCCCGTGGTGGCCACGGGCGGCCTCGCGGTCCTGCTGGCGGAGCACTGCGCGACCGTCACCGCCGTCGACCCGCAGCTGACCCTGATCGGCCTGCGCCTGATCCACGAGCGCGCGAGCGCGGCATGAGCCGCAGCTGGGACGGCCGCACCTACGACCGGGTCGGCACGCCGCAGGCCGAGTGGGGACGCGCCGTCCTCGAGCGCCTGGAGCTCGCGGGCGACGAGACCGTCGTCGACGCGGGCTGCGGGTCGGGCCGTGTCACGGAGATGCTGCTCGAGCGGCTGCCGCACGGACGCGTGATCGCGGTTGACGGCTCGGCCTCGATGCTGGAGGCCGCGCGCGAGCGCCTAGCGGGAGACGACA
>JAURLF010000235.1 GCA_030831375.1 Gaiellales bacterium
GAAGTCGGTGATCGCCGGCGAGTAGACGGCGCCGCCCGCACACGGCCCCATCACGAGCGAGATCTGCGGGATCACGCCCGAGGCGTCGACGTTGCGCTGGAAGATGTCGGCGTAGCCGCCGAGCGAGACGACGCCCTCCTGGATGCGCGCGCCGCCCGAGTCGTTGATGCCGATCACGGGGCAGCCGTAGCGCAGCGCCAGGTCCATGACCTTGCAGATCTTCTCCGCGAAGGCCTCGCCGAGGGAGCCGCCGAAGACGGTGAAGTCCTGCGAGAAGGCGAACACGCGGCGGCCGTGCACGAGCCCGTGGCCCGTGATCACGCCGTCGCCGTACGGCCGCCGGTCGGCGAGTTCCGCGTTGCGGTGCTGCACGTAGCGGTCGATCTCCCGGAACGTGCCCGGGTCGAAGAGGGCCTCGATGCGCTCGCGGGCGAGCCCCTTGCCGCGGGCGCGCTGGCGCTCCGCCGCGGCCGGGTCGGGCTGCTCGGTCGAGGCGCGCAGCTCCTCGAGGTGCTGCAGGCGCTCGGCGGTGGTTCCGGGTTCGTGGCGGTCGGTCACGGGCGGGCCCCTCCGGGAGCCGGGGTCGGCGGCAGGATAGCGGTGGGCCCGCTCAGCGGTCGTGCGTGCCCCAGGCGGCGCGCAGCTCGCCGCAGACCTCGCCGACGGTGGCGCTGGCGGCGAGGGCGGCGCGCAGCGGCTCGAGCAGGGGCGCTCCGTCCGCGTCCGCGGCGGCCCGCACCTGCGCGAGCGCCGCCTCGACGGCGGCCGCGTCGCGGCCGGCGCGCAGCGCCTGGAGGCGCGCGACCTGCTCGCGCTCGAGCGCGGGGTCGAGGCGGTGGATCGGCACCTCGGGCTCCTCCTCGGAGCGGTAGCGGTTGACGCCGACGACGATGTCCTCGCCGCGCTCGAGGCGCATCTGCGCCCGGTAGGCGGACTCCTCGATCTGGTCCTGCACGAAGCCCTGCTCGATCGCGGCGACGGCGCCGCCGATGCGGTCGATCTCGCCGATCAGCTCGAGCGCGCGCGCCTCGAGCTCGTCCGTCAGGGCCTCCACGTACCACGAGCCGCCGAACGGGTCGGCGGTGGCCGGCACGCCCGACTCGTGCAGCAGCACCTGCTGCGTGCGCAGGGCGAGCGTGGCGGCGTGCTCGGTCGGCAGCGCGAGCGCCTCGTCGAAGCCGTTCGTGTGCAGCGACTGCGCGCCGCCCGCCGTGGCGGAGAAGGCCTGCAGGGCGACGCGGACGAGGTTCACCTCCGGCTGCTGCGCCGTCAGGGTCGAGCCGCCGGTCTGCGCGTGGAAGCGCAGCATCAGGCTGCGCTCGTCGCGCGCGCCGAAGCGGTCGCGCATCAGGGTCGCCCACATCCGCCGCGCCGCCCGGAACTTCGCGACCTCCTGGAAGACGTCGTTGTGCGCGTTGAAGAAGAAGCTCAGCCGCGGCGCGAACGCGTCCACGTCGAGGCCGTGGTCGACGGCGGCCTGAACGTAGGCGAGGCCGTTGGCGAGCGTGAAGGCGAGCTCCTGGACCGCGCTCGAGCCGGCCTCGCGGATGTGGTACCCGGAGATCGAGATCGTGTTGAAGCGCGGCAGCCGCTCCTTGGCGTAGCGCATCGTGTCGACCGTCAGGCGCATCGACGGCCGCGGCGGGAAGATGTAGTTCCCGCGCGCCGCGTACTCCTTGAGGATGTCGTTCTGGATCGTGCCGCTGAGGGACTCCGGGGCGGCGCCCTGGCGCTCGCCGGCGAGTTCGTAGAGCAGGAGCAGCACGGAGGCGGGGGCGTTGATCGTCATCGACGTCGACACCTCCGCCAGCGGGATGCCCCGGAACAGGCGCTCCATGTCCTCCACGGAGTCGATCGCCACGCCGGTGCGGCCGACCTCGCCGAGGCTGCGCGGGTCGTCCGAGTCGAGGCCGAGCTGCGTCGGCAGGTCGAACGCCGTGGAGAGGCCGGTCTGGCCGCGCTCGAGCAGGAGCCGGAAGCGGCCGTTGGTCTCCTCGGCGCTCGCGAAGCCCGCGTACTGGCGCATCGTCCACGCGCGCGAGCGGTAGCCGTCGGGGCGCACGCCGCGCGTGTAGGGGAACGCGCCCGGCTCGCCGACCCGGTCCGACCCCGGGCCGTCGCAGACGGCGGGGACGGGGATCCCGGACTCGGTGGTCGTCTCCTCGCTCACGGAGGGGGAGCGTAGCCGGACCGGCGCCGGCGGACGCCCGTAGACTTGTCGCCGTGGCCACCGTCGACGTCCGCCTCTTCGCCGGCCTGCGCGAGCGCGCCGGCACGGGGCGCTGCGCGCTCGAGGTCGACGCGGGTGCGCCCGTCGAACGGGTCTGGGACCTGCTCGGTCTCGGCGAGCGACCGCCCGGCATCGCTTACGCCGTCAACCGCGCCTACGTGGAGCCGGACCACCCGCTCGCCGACGGTGACGAGGTCGCGCTGATCCCGCCCGTCTCGGGCGGTGCCGACGCAGCCCGGATCGGCGTGCAGCTGATGGACGGCCCGCTCGACATCGCCGGCCTCCATGCGCGCGCGAACGACCCGCGCGCCGGCGCCCAGGCCGCCTTCACGGGCACCGTGCGCAACCGCACGGGCGACAAGGAGGTGCTGCGGCTCGAGTACGAGGCCTACGCGGAGATGGCCGCCGAGGAGCTCGAGCGGATCGCCCGTCGGGCCGCCGCCGACCACGGCCTCGTCGCCGTCGAGATCGCGCACCGCACCGGCGTGGTCCTGCCGGGCGAGGCGAGCGTGGTGATCGTCTCGACGGCGCGCCACCGGCCGGCGGCCCTGGCCGCGACGCAGTGGATCATCGAGCAGCTGAAGGCGTCAGTGCCGATCTGGAAGCGCGAGGTCTACGCGGACGGCTCGACCTGGGTCGGCCAGGGCTCGTAGCCCCGCCGGCCGGACCGGCTCAGATCGGCTCGCCGCCGCGCAGCTCGGGGTGGTTGCGCTGGAGGTCCGGGGTCAGGTCGTCGAGCTCCCGGGTCCGCGCGATCGCGGGACGCGCGCCGACGCGCGCGAAGTGGCCCTGCACGTTGGCGCCGCCGACGAGCACGTCGTCGACGAAGGACTGCCAGCCGACCATCATGTAGAGGTAGATGTCGGCCACGGAGAAGCGGTCGCCGAGGCACCACTCGCGCCCCTCGAGCTCGCGCTCCAGGTAGTCGCCGTGCTTGGCCATGTTGACGATCCCGCGCTCGCGGATGCCGGGCGCGCCCGCCTCGTCCGCGGTCAGGAACTGCGGGATCATCAGCGGCCACCACGCCGGGTGGAGCGTGTTCGCGATCCACGTCACCCAGCGGTAGGCGACGGGGCGGAGCGGGTCGCCGACCGGGGGCAGGAGGCCCGCGTCGGGGAAGGAGTCGCCGATGTGCAGGAGCACGGCGCCCGTCTCGTAGACCGCGGCGTCGCCGTCGACCAGCGTCGGGACGCGCTGCAGCGCGTTCGCCTGCCCGAAGGACGGGTCGCGGTCGCGGTGGCGCGGATGCACGTTCACGACCTCGTACTCGACGCCGGCCTCCTCGAGGGCGGCGCGGGCGGCGAAGGACGAGGAACCGGTGATCTGATACAGACGCATCATGGGCGGCGGCCACCGTACCAGACGCCCCCTGACTCGAATGTGACGGACCGGGCCGCCCGGCGGCCCTACCATCCGTCCCATGGAGGCCCTGCGCCAGCTGCCCGCGGTCGACCGGGTGCTCAATGAGCCCGCCCTCGCGGGGCTCGTCGCCGAGCTCGGCCATGCCGGCGCCGCGGACCTCGCCCGCCGCGCCCTCGACGCGCGCCGCGCCGAGCTCGCGGCCGGCGCGGAGGCGGCCGGCGGCCGCGACGCGGAGGCGGCGCTCGTCGCCCGCCGGGCGCTCGCGCTCGACGGCACGCGCCTCAGGCGCGTCCTCAACGCCACCGGCGTCGTCGTGCACACGAACCTCGGCCGAGCGCCCCTGCCGGCGGAGGCGGTGCGCGCCGTGGCGGGGACCGCCGGTGCCTACGCCGACCTCGAGCTCGACCTCGCCACGGGCCAGCGCGGCTCGCGCCAGGCGCACGTCGGCCCGCTCGCGGCGCGACTGGTCGGCGCGGAGGCCGCGATCGCCGTCAACAACTGCGCCGGCGCGCTCGTGCTCGTGCTCGCCGCGCTCGCGCGCGAGCGCGAGGTCGTCGTCTCGCGCGGCCAGCTGATCGAGATCGGCGACGGCTTCCGGCTGCCGGAGATCATGGCCCAGGCGGGCGCGCGCCTCGTGGAGGTGGGCGCCACGAACCGCACGCGGCTCGATGACTACGCGGCGGCGATCGGCCCGGAGACGGCGCTGATCCTGCGCGCCCACCCCTCCAACTTCCGCGTCGTCGGCTTCACGGAGGAGGTCGCCGTGGCGGACCTGGCCCGGCTCGGCGCGGAGCGCGGCGTGCCCGTCGTCGACGACATCGGCTCCGGCCTCGTCCGGCCCGATCCCGACCTGCCGGGCGAGCCCGACGCGGCCGGGTCGGTCGCCGCGGGCGCGGGCCTCGTCCTGTTCTCCGCCGACAAGCTGCTCGGCGGCCCCCAGGCCGGCGTGATCGCGGGCCGCGCCGACCTCGTGGAGGCGGCCGCCCGGCACCCCCTGGCGCGTGCGCTGCGGATCGACCGGCTCGGGGTGGCCGCGCTCGAGGCGGTGCTGCGCCTCCACCTCGACCCCGAGCGGGCCCGGGCGGCGGTGCCGGTGCGGCGCATGATCGCGATGCCGGCCGACGAGGTCCGCGCACGCGCCGAGCGGCTCGCGGCGCTGACCGGCGGCGACGTCGCCGAGACGGCGGCCCGCATCGGCGGCGGCGCCCTGCCCGCCGTCGACCTGCCGAGCTGGGCGTGCGCCCTGCCGGACCCCGCGGGCGAGCTGCACGCGGCGCTGCGCACCGGCGAGCCGGCCGTGCTCGGCCGACTCGAGGACGGGCGGCTGCTGCTCGACTGCCGCACGCTGCTCGACGACGCGGACGTCGAGGTCATCGCCGCCCGCGTCACCGCCTGCCGATGACGCCGCGGCTGACCCTCGGCACCGCCGGGCACGTCGACCACGGCAAGACGCGGCTCGTGCGCGCGCTGACGGGCACCGACACGGACCGCCTGGAGGAGGAGCGCCGGCGCGGCATCTCGATCGTGCTCGGCTACGCGGCGCTGGAGCTGCCGGACGGCGCCCGCCTCAGCGTCGTCGACGTGCCGGGCCACGAGCGCTTCGTGCGCACGATGGTCGGCGGCGCGACCGGCATCGACCTCGCGCTCCTCTGCGTGGCGGCCGACGACGGCGTGATGCCGCAGACGGCGGAGCACCTCGCGATCCTCGGGCTGCTCGGGGTCGAGCGCGGCGTCGTCGCCCTCACGAAGGCCGACCTCGTCGACGCGGCGCGCCTCGAGGCGGCCACCGCCGAGGTGCGCGGCGCCCTCGCCGCGTCGCCCCTCGCCGACGCCGCGATCGTGCCCGTCTCGGCGCAGGCGGGCACGGGGCTCGACGCGCTCGTCGCGGCGATCGCCGCGGAGGCGGCGCGCGCCGCACCCCGCCCCGCCGCGGGCCGCGTGCGGCTGCCCGTCGACCGCGCCTTCGCCCTGACCGGCATCGGCACCATCGTCACGGGCACGCTCTGGTCGGGCACGCTCGCCGTCGGCGACCAGGTGCGGATCGAGCCGGGCGGCGCGACGGCGCGGGTGCGCTCGCTCGAGGTGCACGGCGGCGCCGTCGGGTCCGCCGCGGCGGGCAGCCGCGTCGCCGCCGCCCTCGTCGGCGTGGAGCGCGCCGACGCGCCGCCCGGCGCCGTCGTCTGGACCGGCCCGCCGGCCC
>JAURLF010000236.1 GCA_030831375.1 Gaiellales bacterium
ACCGAGGCCGTAGATGCACGACACCGAGGCCACGATGATCACGTCGCGCCGCTCGAAGAGCGCGTGTGTCGCGGCGTGCCGGAGGCGGTCGATCTCCTCGTTGCGGCTTGAGTCCTTCTCGATGTACGTGTCCGACCGGGGCAGGTACGCCTCCGGCTGGTAGTAGTCGAAGTAGGAGACGAAGTACTCGACGGCGTTGTCCGGGAAGAACTCGCGGAACTCGTTGCAGAGCTGCGCGGCGAGCGTCTTGTTGTGCGCGATCACGAGCGCGGGTCGCTGCAGGCGCTCGATCGTGTACGCCATCGTCGCGGTCTTGCCGGTGCCGGTGGCGCCGAGCAGCGTGACGAAGCGCTCGCCCGCTCCCACGCCCTCGACGATCCCCTCGATCGCGCGGGGCTGGTCCCCGGTGGGCTGGAACGCCCCGGCGAAGCGGAAGTCCGGCATCCGCGAAGCGTGCCACACGCCGCCGGCGCGGTCAGACGTCGCGCGCGAAGAGGTCGTCGGTGGCCTCGCGGCGCGTGATCAGGCGCGCCGCCCCGTCCTCGACGAGGACGGCGGCGGGCCGGCCGAAGAGGTTGTAGGTGTGCGCCATCGTCTGGTGGTAGGCGCCGGTGGCCGGCACCGCGATCACGTCGCCCACCCGCGGGTCGGCGAGCTCGACGCCCTCCGCGATCACGTCCGTCGACTCGCAGTGGCGGCCGGCGATCCGGTAGCGGCCCGTGGCCTGCGCGAGCGGGCGGTCGGCGAGGACGGGCGCGTAGGTCGCGCCGTACAGCCCGACGCGCATGTTGTCGCCCATGCCGCCGTCGACCGCGACCCAGGTGGAGCCGTCTCCGACCGTCTTGACGCCGACGACGCGGTAGAGGGTGACGCCGGCGGTGCCGACGATCGAGCGCCCCGGCTCGACCACGATCTCGGGCACGGCGAGGCCCTCGTCGGCGCAGACCGCCGCGATCGCCTCGACGAGCGCACGGGTGTGCGCGCCCGGGTCGGGCTGGTCCTGGTCGGGCGTGTAGCGGATGCCGAGGCCGCCGCCGACATCCAGCACGTCGAGCGGGATCCCCTCGGCCTTGGCGAACGCGGGCAGCCAGCGCGCGGCCGCGACGAGCGGCTCCGGGTCGAGGATCTGCGACCCGAGGTGCACGTGCAGGCCGCGTCCGACGAGGCCGGCCGGCAGGTCGCGCAGGAGCGCCGCTCCCTCCGCCGGCGTCACCCCGAACTTGGAGCCGTGGTGGCCGGTGGCGATGTGGCGGTGCGTGTCGACGTCGATGCCCGGCGCGATTCGCACCAGCACCTCCTGCGCGCGGCCCGCCGCGCAGCAGAGCGCGCCCAGGCGCTCGGCCTCGTCGCGCCCGTCGAGGACCACGAGACGCGCGTCCGCGGCGATCGCAGCGCGCAGGTCGTCGTCGGACTTCGCGTTGCCGTGGATGACCATCCCGGTGCCGTCGAAGCCGGCCCGGCGCGCCGCCTCGATCTCACCTGTCGACGCGCAGTCGGCGCCGAGCCCCGCCGCCCGGATCAGGCGCAGTACGCCGAGCGCCGACTGGGCCTTGAGCGCGAACGACGCGTAGCCGCCTGCGGGGGCCACGGCGACGGCTTCGGCCACGGCGCGCGCGCGACGCGTGACCGTCGCCGCGTCGTAGACGTAGAGGGGCGTGCCGTGCTCGGCCGCGAGGTCGGCGAGCGACACGCCGTCGAGGGAGATGCCGCGATCACCCGCGACGGCCGTGTCGGGGAACGGCAGGAGCGGGGCCGGCTCGTCGCTCACGGCCGCGGCTCGGGCAGGGCGCGGGACTCGGCCACCAGCGCGGCGAGCCGCGTGAGCTGCTCCTGCACGGCGCCGGGCATGCCGGGGCCGGTGCGGGCCGCGATCGCCTGCTCGGGGGTCGGCTGGTCGAAGCGGTCGCCCTCGGCGATCCGGCCCGCGACCTCCGCATGGGCGTCCCGGAACGGCATCCCGCTGCGCACGAGCTCCTCCGCGACGTCGGTGGCCACCGTGGTGCCGTCCGCCGCGGCGGCGCGCATGCGCTCCCGATCGATGGAGAGGCCCCGGTAGGCGAGCTCGAGCAGGCGCAGCACGCCGAGCGCGGCGTCGACCTGCTCGAAGACGGGCTGCTTGTCCTCCTGCAGATCGCGGTTGTAGGCGAGCGGCAGGCCCTTGAGGACGGCCAAGAGGCCCGTCAGACGGCCGATCGCCGTGCCGGCGCGACCGCGCGCGAGCTCGCCCACGTCCGGGTTCTTCTTCTGCGGCATCATGCTGGAGCCCGTTGCCACGTCGTCGGCGAGCGCGGCCCAGGCGACCTCCTGCGAGGTCCACAGCACGAGCTCCTCGCCCATCCGCGAGCAGTGCACGAGGCTGAGCGCGCAGGCGTAGGCGAGGTCGACGGCGAAGTCGCGGTCCGACACGGCGTCCAGCGTGTTGGTGAAGCTGCCCGTCATGCCGAGCTCCTGCGCCACCGAGGCCGGGTCGAGCGGCAGGCTGGATCCGGCGAGGGCGCCCGCGCCGAGGGGCGAGATGTCGGCGGCGTCCTGCGCGGCCCGCAGGCGCCCGATGTCGCGCTGCAGCGCCCAGGCGTGGGCGGCGACGTGATGGGCGAGCGGCACGGGCTGGGCGCGCTGCAGGTGCGTGAACCCGGGCAGGACGGCGTCGCCCTCGCGGGCGGCGAGGTCGAGCAGCGCGTCCTGCAGGTCGGCCGTGGCCTGGACGACGAGCCAGGCGTGATGGCGGCACCAGAGCCGGAAGGCGGTGGCGACCTGATCGTTGCGGGAGCGCCCGGCGTGCACGCGGCGGCCGGTGTCGCCGAGGGCGGCGACGAGCTGGCGCTCGATCAGCGAGTGCACGTCCTCATCGGCCGCGCCTTCGTCGATGGCGACCCGGTCGAGCGCGTCGGCGATCGCGGCGGCCTCGTCGGCGGCGATGATCCCCTGCCGCCCCAGCATGCGCACGTGCGCCTTCGAGGCCGCTACGTCGTACGGCAGCAGGCGCCGGTCGACGTCGAGCGACTGCGTCAGCCGCAGGACTTCGGGATGGAGCCCTCCTTCGAGCCGGCCCGCCCAGAGCGGCCCGTCTGCCTCGGTGCCGCCCATGCCGCGACCCCTAGTCGTCGGACTTGAGGAAGTCCGGGACGTCGATGTCGCCGTCGCCGACCTCGAGGGTCGCCGGGCGGCTGATGTCGAACTCGCGCGTCGACAGCGCCCCAAGCGACGGCTCCGCGGCCCGCTGCGCGGCGCGGGGCATCGGCGCGGGCTTGCGGTCGAATCCGGTCGCGACCACGGTCACGCGCAGGTGGTCGCCCATCGACTCGTCGATGACGGCGCCGAAGATGATGTTGGCGTTCTGGTCGGCGGCGTTCGCGATCACCTCGGCGGCGTCGTTGACCTCGAACAGGCCGAGGTCGGAGCCGCCCGTGATGTTGAGCAGGATGCCGGTGGCGCCCTGGACGCTCGACTCGAGCAGCGGCGATGAGATGGCGGCGCGGGCGGCCTCGGCGGCGCGGCGGTCGCCGGCGGCCTGGCCGATGCCCATCAGGGCGGTGCCGGAGTCGCGCATCACGGTGCGGATGTCGGCGAAGTCGAGGTTGATCAGGCCGGGGATCGTGATCAGATCCGTGATGCCCTGCACGCCCTGGCGCAGCACGTCGTCGGCCATCTGGAAGGCGTCCACGATCGAGGTGCGCCGCTCGACGAGATTGAGCAGGCGATCGTTCGGGATCACGACGATCGTGTCGACGTTCGCGGCCAGCTCCTCGATGCCCCGGTCGGCCTGCTCGGAGCGGCGGCGCCCCTCGAAGCCGAACGGCCGGGTCACGATGCCCACGGTGAGCGCGCCCATCTCCTTGGCGGCCTCGGCGATCACGGGCGCGGCGCCCGTGCCGGTGCCGCCGCCCTCGCCGGCCGTGACGAAGACCATGTCGGCGCCGCGCAGCGCCTCCTTGATCTCCTCCTTGGACTCGATCGCGGCCTCGCGGCCGACGTCGGGGTTCGCGCCGGCGCCGAGGCCGCGCGTGATCTTCGCACCGAGCTGGATCTTGACGTCGGCGTCCGTCATCAGGAGCGCCGGGGCGTCCGTGTTGGCGGCGATGAACTCGACGCCACGCAGGCCCGCGTCGACCATGCGGTTGACGGCGTTCGTGCCGCCACCGCCGACGCCGACCACGCGGATGACCGCGAGATACGCGTTCGCGGAGACCTCGCGCGCCAGCGGCGAGCCCTTGATGTCGCCGCGCGCGAAGGCGGCAGCGGGGCGCGCCTCGGGCTCGTCGACGGGATCGGGGACGGGCTGGATGTGCGGCGTCGTGGTCGGCGCGACGGGTTCCGGCGCGGCCTGCACCGGCGGCTCCATCATCCGCGTCTCGTCCGAGGTCGGCGAGGGGTCGCGGTGGACGTCGGCCTCGCGGGCGGCGTCCGTCGAGCGGAACAGATCCGCGAGGGGGCCGTCGTGCATGCTGGCGCGCTTATTCGTCACGGCTGAGGACCTCCTCGGCCAGGGCGCGGTAGGACATGGCGCCGGGACCGTCTGGCTGGTAGGAAAGCACGGAGCCTCCCCGGACGGGCGCCTCGGCGAGCTTCACCGACTTGCGGATCCGGGTCTTGAACACGATGTCGCCGAAGTTCTCCGTCAGGAGGTCGATCGCCTCGCGCGCGTGCACCGTGCGCTTGTCGACCATCGTCGGCAGGATCCCCTCGATCCGGACCTCGCCGTTGAGGTTCTCGCGGATCATCTGCAGGGTCGTCTCCAGCTGCACGAGGCCGCGCAGGGAGAGGTACTCGCACTGCACCGGCACGATCACGCCGTTCGACGCCGTGAAGGCGTTGATCGTCAGCAGGCCGAGCGACGGCGGCGTGTCGATCAGGATGTAGTCATAGTCCGTCCGGACCGCGGAGATCGCCTTCTCCAGGGTGCGCTCGCGCCCGATCGCGGAGGCCAGCGCGAGCTCCGCACCGGCCAGGTCGATCGAGGCGGCGGCCACATCGACCTCGCGCTGATGGATCACATTCGCGAGCGGCTCGCGGTGGACGAGCACGTCGAACATCGACTTCTCGAGCGTCTCCGGGTTGATCCCGAAGCTCATCGTCAGGTTCGACTGCGGGTCAAGGTCGATCGCCAGCACGCGCTTGCCCTGCTCCTTGAGCGCCGCGGACAGGTTCACGGTCGACGTCGTCTTGGCGACGCCGCCCTTCTGGTTGGCCATCGAGATGACGTGCGCCGGGCGCGCCGCGTCGGGAGCGACCCTGAGGCGCGCGGAGGCCTCGCTGGGCGACAGTGCGGGTGCGGTGGCGGTCGGGGTCATGTGGCGCCTGTTCGCGCTCTCCTGCCGATCTCCTTCCCGGGCGGATAGCCGCAGCCATGCGGGTTCGCGCGGTGAGCGAGGGGTGACGGGAGCGAGCGGGCGGCGGATCCGTGCGATGCTCCCACGCGATGGACTTCGCCCCCGCGATCCGGCGTCCCGACGATCCGCACGAGCGGGATATCGTCGTCCTGTTCGCCGGGTCGGCGCTCGTGGTCGCGGATCCGGCGGCGCCGCGCCTGCCCGTGCGCGCCGAGCTCGGCCGGCACGTGCCCGCGACGACGGTCCACGTCGGGCGCATCGGCGGGACGGCGGTCGAGACGGCGGCCCTCGCCGAGGGTGCCGACCTGCCCGCGGGCCTCGCCCTCGAGCCGCTGCGGCCGCTGCACGGGCGCCTGCGTGACGCGGAGTGGGCGCTCGCCGGACGCGCCTTCCAGCTCGCCGAGTGGGATCGCACGCATCGCTTCTGCGGCGTCTGCGGCGCCGCCACGGTGCGCCTCGACGACGAGCGGGCCCGCTCGTGCCCGTCCTGCGGGTACCGCGCGTACCCGCGCCATTCGCCTGCCGTGATCATGCTCGTCTCCCGTGGCGACGAAATCCTCCTCGGCCGCTCCGCCCACTTCCCGCCGGGTATGTACTCCACGCTCGCGGGGTTCGTCGACCCGGGCGAGGGCGCCGAGGAGGCCGTGCGGCGGGAGGTGCGCGAGGAGGCCGGCATCGAGATCACGGAGCCGCGCTGGTTCGGCAGCCAGAGCTGGCCGTTCCCGCACTCCCTGATGCTCGGCTTCACCGCCGAGTGGGCCGCGGGCGAGATCCAGCTCGACCCGTCTGAGCTCGAGGGCCTCGGCTGGTTCGGCCGCGACGACCTGCCGCTCCTGCCACCGCCGTCGAGCATCGCGCGGCGGCTGATCGACGGCTGGCTCGGGGCCTGATGCGGGTCGAGCGCCTCGCCGACGGCCTCTGGCGATGGACGGCGCCCGAGGCGGACACGGGCCGCGAGGGCAACGCCCTCTACCACGAGGCGCCCGACGGGATCGTGCTGATCGACCCGCTGCTCCCCGACGACGCCGACCAGGCGGAGCGCTTCTGGCGCGCCCTCGACCGCGACGTCGAGCGGATCGGGCTGCCACCGCTCGTCGCGCTGACGGACGCGGGCCGGCGCACGGGCGCGGAGCTGGTGCGCGCCCGCTACGCGGGATCGCGCGTGGTCGCGTCCGGCGGCGGCGAAGGCGACCGCGCGCTCGCCGACGGCGCCATCCTCCCCGGCGAGGTCGAGGTGCTCGTCGCGGAGGATGGGCCCGGCGAGCCCCGGCAGGCGCTGCTCGGCTGCGCCTGCCACGGCCTCATCTGGACGGGCGCCCTGCTCGAGCACGATGCCGCGAACCTCGCCCCGCTCCTGCCGCGGCTGCTCGCGCTCGGGCCCCGGTTCCTCGTCGGAGCGCACGGGGAGCCCGTCGTCGAGGACGCCGCCGAGGCGCTGGCGCGGGCGCTGGCGTGACGCCCGCGCCGAAGCCGTGCGCCGGCTGCGGCCGCGAGATCCAGTGGCGGCGGCGCTGGGCCGACGACTGGGAGCAGGTGCGTTGGTGCTCGGACGCCTGCCGGCGGCGGGGCGTGACGCAGGTCGACCTCGACCTCGAGCGGGCGATCGGCGAGCTCCTCGCCGCGCGGGCGGGGAGCGCCACGATCTGCCCGTCGGAGGCCGCACGCCGCGTCGGCGGCGAGGACTGGCGGCCGCTGATGGAACCGGCCCGGCGCGCCGCGCGGCGGCTCGTGGTGGCCGGCGAGATCGAGATCACGCAGAACGGTCGCGTGGTCGACCCGTCGACGGCGAAGGGGCCGATCCGGCTCAGGCGGGCCCGGTAGGATCGTCCGGTGCCGATCGATGACGGGCTGATCGGAGGGATCCACGTCGCGCGGCTGAGCCGTGCGGAGGCCGCGGCGGACGTCGGTCACGACCGTGAGGCGTTCCAGGCCTCGACCCTCGACGCGCTCCTGCGCGGCGAACTGCGCGGCGATCTGACGATCGGCGAGCTGCTCGACCACGGCGACCTCGGACTCGGCACGCTCGACCTGCTCGACGGCGAGCTGATCGTTCTGGACGGCGAGGCGTGGGTGGCCCGCGCTGATCGGTCCGTCAGCCGCGTCGATCCGGCGCTGCGCACGCCGTTCGCCGTCGTCTGCCGCTTCCGGCCGGAGGTCGAGGGGCCGCTCGGCGCGGGGTCGTTCGACCAGGTGACCGAGCAGGTCGACGCGCTCGCTCCGCCGGGCAGCGCCTGCCTTTCGGTCCGCATCGATGCGCATGTGAGGCGCGCCCGGCTGCGCAGCGTCCCCCGACAGGACCAGCCACGGCCGACGCTCGCGGATGCCGTCGCCGCCCAGGTCGAGTACGACGCGACGGACCTCCACGCGACGATCGTCGGCTTCCGCTTCCCGCGCGACGTCGATGGCCTCGAGCTGCCGGGCTGGCACCTACACCTGATCAGCCGCGACCGCACGATCGCCGGACACGTCATGGCACTCGAGATCACGGCGGGCACCGCATGGGTGGAGCACCAGGATGATCTGCACGTCGAGGTCCCCGCGGGGGTCGACGTGGGCCGGATCGGCTTCGACGCGGAGCGCGCGCGCCGGCTCAACCGGATGGAGCGCGGCGGCTAGGTCAGCCGCTCGGGCCCGGCGTTCGTCACCACGTACGAGTTCTCGACGCCGACCGCGCCGATGCCGGGGAAGACGAGCTTCGGCTCGACCGCGATCGCGTTGCCCGCCTCGAGCGGCGCCTCGAAGCCCTGCGCGAGGAACGGGCGCTCGTTGATGTCGAGGCCGATGCCGTGGCCGACGAAGCGCACGCGCGCGGGTCCGTGCCCCATCCAGTGGTCGCCGAAGCCGGCCTCGGTCGCGAGCTCGAGACCCCGCCGGTACAGGTCCTGCGCGGGCACGCCGGGGCGCATCAGGCCCTCGAGGTCGGCGAGGATCGCCTCGCAGACCGCGAGCGCCTCGCCGAGCGGGGCGCACGGCGCACCGCGGAAGAAGGTGCGCGTCGCGTCCGCGACGTAGCCCTCGTCGCCGCCGACCAGGTCGACGGTGACGGCGTCGCCGTCGGCGATGCGCCAGCCACCCGGGCCCTTCCCGACCGCGGCGTTCGGGCCGGGCCCGCCGAGCGGCGTGTCCGCCCACGGCGCGAAGGCGCCATCCGGGCCGGCGAGGACGGCGCCGTAGAACATCACCCCGTTGAGGCCGCGGAAGCGCAGCGGCCCCTGGTGGCCGGCGCGGCGCAGAACGCGCTCGAGCTCGATCTGGATGGCCCGGTCCGTCTCCTCCTCGGCGACGAGGGCGGGTGCGGCGGCGAACGCGGCGGCGAGCTGGCTCGCCGCCGCGCGCATGCGCTCGACCTCCCACGCCGACTTGACCGCGCGCACCCGGGCGATCGCGTCGCCGCCGTCGACGAGCTCCACGCCATCGAGCAGCTGCCCGTAGCGCAGGTAGCGGGCGGCCGGCAGCACGTCGAGCTCGAGGCCGAGCCGGCGCACGCCGCGCTCGGCCAGCACGGGCGCGAGCTCGCGCAGGGACCCGAGCGGCCGAACGTCCGCGATCGGCGACTCGGCCTCCGCCCGCTCGATGCCGCGACGCACGAGCAGCACCGGCTCGCCCTCGACGGCGAGGACGAGGTGCGCGTCGGCCATCACGCCGGTCAGGTGGACGAGGTCGGAGGCCTCGACGACGAGCACGGCGTCGAGGCCGTCGTCGGCCATCGCCGCCCGGAGCGCGTCGTGGCGGCGGGCGATCTCGGTGGCGGGGACCATGCGGGAACGCTACCGGACGGGCGCTACGCTCCCCGCGTGATCCTCGAGGGCGGGACCATCCACACGGGCGACCCCGCGCTGCCGCGCGTCGCGGCGCTGCCGATCGACGACCGCGGCCGCGTGTCGCGCGGCGTGGAGGCCTGGGAGGGCGACGTCTCCGCCGTCTCGACCGAGCGCATCGACCTCGACGGCCGCGTCGTGGTGCCGGGCCTCGTCGACGCGCACGTCCATTTCCTCTCCTGGGCCCTCGACCGCGCCCGCGTCGACGTGCGCGACGCGCCCTCGGCTGCGGCCGCGCTCGAGCAGGTGGCGGCCCGCGCCGCGGCGGATCGCGCCGCGGGCCTCGACGGGGACTGGCTCGTCGGCGGCGGCTGGACCGAGGCGATGCTGGCCGAGATCGGCGATCCGGCGGCCGCACTCGACGCCGCCACGGGCGGGCGGCCGGCCGCACTCTGGTCGCGCGACCGCCACGCGCTCTGGCTGGGCGGGGCGGCCGTGACCCACGTCGGCGGCGACGCGGTTCGCCGCGAAGAGGCGGCGTGGGCCGTGCCACTGCCCGCGCCGGGCCGTGCGGAGCGCCAGCGCGCCGTCACGGAGGGCCAGCGCGCGGCGCACGCCGCGGGCCTGACCGGCATCCACGACTTCGAGCGCTCGGGCGGCCGCCGCACCTGGCAGGAGCTCGACCTCGATGACCGCGTCACCCTGCGCGTCCTCTGCGCGATCGGCGCCGAGCACATCGACGGGATCGAGGCCGTGGAGGCCGTGGCGGGCTTCGGCTCGGAACACGTTCGAATCGGGCCGGTCAAGGCGTTCATGGACGGCACGCTCGGCGCCCGCACGGCGCACATGCTGGAGCCGTACGACGACGGCGGCACGGGGCTCGCCCTGCTCGACGCCGAGCGGGTCGGGGCGCTCGCCGAGCGGGCCGCCGGGCTCGGGCTCCCGCTGGCCCTGCACGCGATCGGCGATGCCGCCGTGCGCGCGGCC
>JAURLF010000237.1 GCA_030831375.1 Gaiellales bacterium
GCCCACCGCCGACGAGGTCGTCCGGCACGTACAGCCGCGCGTTGCCGGCCACGTCGAAGGGCGACTCCTCGACGTGCGTCTCGGCCTGCTCGAGGCCGAGCCTGCGGCAGGCCCCGCCGAGCCCGTCGGCGTCGGCGAGCGTGGCGCTGACGAGCACGGTCGCGTGCAGCCGGTCCCAGAGGTGCTCGCGCAGGAGCGCCCCCACCGCGGTCGGGGCGGCGCGCAGCTCGACGCCCCCGCGCCCATCGCGCTCGGACCACACCACCGTCTCGTCATGGTCGGGGGCGAGGATCGCCTCGAGCGCCAGCGCGAGACGCTCGGCCTGGCGTGCGAGGGCCTCCGCCTCGTCGGAGACCCCGCGGATGCGCTCGGCGATCCGCCCGAGCGCGTCGCGCATCGCGTCGGCGGCGTCACGCGGCAGGAGGCGCAGCGCGGGCTCGCCGAGGCGCACGCGGCGCCCCTCGGGCAGCGCCCCGAACAGCCGCTCGCCGTGCACCTGCAGGAGCGCGAGCTCGGCGGACGGGGCGAGCTTCAGGGCGGCGGCGCAGGCATCCTCGACGTCGCGGGCGAAGCGGGCGAGCTGCGGGCCGGACACGCGCGCGCCGAGCGCCTCGACGGCGGCCGCCTCGAAGGCGTGCGCCTCGTCGACGATCAGCACGTCGTGCTCGGGCAGGATCACCGGCTCGCCGCCGCGCTGAGCGCGCAGCGCGAGGTCGGCGAGGTACAGGGCGTGATTGACGAGCACGACCTGGCAGCCCGCCGCGCGCTCGCGCGCCGCCTCGGCGTAGCAGCCATCGCGCTCGGGGCAGCGGGCGCCACGGCAGCGGTCGGGTCCGACGGCGAGCTCGCGCCAGACCGCGTCGTGCGGGACGAACGGCAGCTCGTCGCGGTCGCCCTCGCGGGTGCGCACGAGCCACTCCGAGATGCGCGCGAGCTCGGGCTGCCCCGTCTCCGGCACGCGCTGGTCGGCGAAGGCGCGCTGCACGCGGCAGACGTAGTTCGCCCGCCCCTTGACCACGGCCGCGGTCACCGGCTCGCCCGTCGCGATCCGCGCGAGCGGCAGGTCCTCGCGCAGAAGCTGCCCCTGCAGCGCCTTCGTCGCCGTCGTCACCACCACGCGCTGGCCGCTCGCCGCAACGGGCACCAGATAGGCGAGGCTCTTCCCGATTCCGGTGGCCGCCTCCGCGACGAGCGCGCCGCCCCGGTCGAGGCGCTCGCCGATCAGCTCCGCGAGCCGCTGCTGCCCGGTCCGCGGGGTGTATCCATCGAGCGCGCTGCGCAGCGGCGAGGAGGCTCCGAGCTCTCGGGCGTAGCGGGCCATGGCAGGTTCTCCAGCCTACAGACGCGCACGGGGGGCGGCGGGAGCCGCCTGTAGGGTCCGGGCATGGGCTGGTCGCCGATCGCGCTCGCGCTCGTCCGGGGGCCCGCGGGCTGCGTGTGGATCGAGCGCGGCCGGCCGCCGTCCGTCGGCCGCTGGGCCCTGCCGGGCGGGCGCATCGAGCCGGGCGAGGAGCCCGTCGCGGCCGCGCGCCGCGAGCTCGCCGAGGAGACGGGCCTCCTCGCCGCCGACGGCGCGCAACTGGCCGTGCTCGAGGAGCGCTTCGAGGACGCCGCGGGCGCCTTCCTGTACGACGTCGTGGTGCACGTGGCCGTGTTCGACGACCCGGGCGGCGAGCCGATCGCCGGCGACGGCGTGACGGCGGCCCGCCGCGCCATGGAACCGCCTGCCCCCGCGCTCGCCCCGGACGCGCTCCTCGCCCGGCTCGCGCCCGCTCCTAATCCGCACCGGATCCGCGCCCGCATCCGCGTCCAGGGCGATGACCTGCGCGTGCTGGCCTGGGACGGCCCGCCGGGCGCCGTCGACTAGCGTTCGCACGGTCGTTCCGACGAAAGGTCCGTGATGCGCCCCCACCTCCGCCGCCCCCTGCTCCTGCTCGCCGTCCTCGCCGTCGGCGCCGTCGGCGGCGCCACCGCGACCGCCGCGCTCGTGCGCGCCGAGGCCCCGGTGCGGGAGCTGCTCGCGCAGGACGTCAACCCGCGGGGCGCGAAGGGCCGCACCCTCTACCTGCAGCGCGTCACGATCCCCGCCGGCACGCCGCTCGCCGCCCACTTCCACCAGGGCACGCAGATCGCGGCGATCGAGCAGGGGCGGCTCCGCTACCACGTGATCCAGGGCAAGCCCGTGCGCGTCGTGCGGCCCGACCCGGCAGGCGGGGCGCCGACCCTCGTGCGGCTGATCAAGCCCGGCGAGACGTACGTCGTCAAGGCCGGGCAGTCGGTCGTCGAGCCCGCCGGCACCGTCCACAACGTGAAGGCCATGCCGGGCGACGACGTCGTCATCCACGTGGCCTCGCTGTTCACGAACGGCGCGCCGCTGTCCGATCCCTACACGGGCGGGGCCTCCTAGCGCCGTGAACGGCGAGCGCCCGCGCTTCTGCCCGTTCTGCGGCGAGCCGGTCGGCTCGTTCTTCGGGCACCAAGGGGCCGACGACACGACCTGGTGCGAGCGCTGCCAGGAGTGGTTCCGGGCGGAGCGTGCCGACGATCCCGACGCGGCGCCCCCGCCGCCCGATCGGCCACAATGAGCAGCGGAATGCCGCCGCCCCCGGCGGCGTTCACCCGACTGCAGACGACGAAACGGACCCGGCATGGCTGACGACGACACCCACGAGATCGCGATCATCGGCGGCGGCCCCTCCGGCTACACGGCCGCCCTGTACGCCGCGCGCGCGGACCTCGCCCCCGTGGTCATCGAGGGCTACGCCGCCGGCGGCCAGCTGATGATCACGTCCGAGGTCGACAACTTCCCGGGCTTCCCCGCGGGCATCATGGGGCCCGAGCTGATGCAGCACATGCGCGCTCAGGCGGAGCGCTTCGGAGCGCAGTACCGCACCGAGGACGTCACCGCGGTGCGCTTCTCCGACGACCCGATCGCGACGCCCCATGAGCTCGACACGATCGGCGGCACCATCCGCGCCCACGCGGTGATCGTCGCGACGGGCGCGACCGCCCGCCAGCTCGGGCTCGAGTCCGAGGCGCGCCTGCAGGGCCGCGGCGTCTCCTACTGCGCGGTCTGCGACGGCGCGTTCTTCCGCGAGCAGGAGCTCGTCGTCGTCGGCGGCGGCGACTCCGCGATGGAGGAGGCGACGTTCCTGACGAAGTTCACCTCCAAGGTCACGATCGTCCACCGCCGCGAGGAGCTGCGCGCCTCGAAGGTGATGATCGAGCGCGCCCGCCAGAATCCGAAGGTCGCCTGGGAGCTCGGCTATGTCGTCGACGAGGTGCTCGGCGACGACGCCGTCACCGGCATCCGCCTCCGTGAGACCGACGGCGGCGGCACGAAGGAGATCCCCTGCACGGGCTTCTTCGTCGCGATCGGCCACGATCCGACGACAGCGCTCTTCCAGGGCCTGCTCGACATGGACGAGAACGGCTACCTGCTGCAGGAGGCCGGCTCGACGGCCACGAAGGCGCCCGGCGTCTTCGCCGCGGGCGATGTCGCCGACCACGTCTACCGCCAGGCCGTCACGGCGGCCGGCGACGGCTGCCGCGCCGCCCTCGACGCGGAGCGCTGGCTCGCCGCCGCCCGCGAGTCCGCCGCCGCGACCGCCTGACGGTGCCGTACTTCATCTGCCCGAACTGCCAGCGGCGCTCGTTCGACGAGGACGGCCGCGAGGGCCTCTCGCACCAGGCGCTCGGCTGCCACGAGTGCGGCTTCGGCTTCGTCTTCCAGCTGCTCGAGGACTACTTCCCCGGCGCGGGCGCGGCGTTCGCGGTCTGCGACCGGGAGGCGCGGGTGCTGGCGGCCGGCAAGGGCGTCTTCGAGATCAGCGGGCGCCTCGAGGACCGGATGATCGGCCTCGACGTGCGCGAGGCGCTCGGCCTCGCCTTCGCCGATGGCGCCGATCCGATCCCGACCGTGCTCGAGTGGGGGGTCCGCCAGCTGGACGTCCCGGCCACCCTCCACCACGCCGCCGGGATCGACAAGCCGGTCACCTGCGACCTCTTCCCGGCCTACGACGACGACGGCGGCCTGCTCGTCGCCGTCACGCCCAGCCCGGCCTGAGCGCCCGCACGGCGGCGCTCCACGAGCGCCTGCAGCCGATGCAGGGCGGCGAGGTCGCACGCCCGCTCGCGGACGGAGCGGCGGGCCGTGTCGCCGGCGTCGGGGCTTGCGAGGACGCCGAGCCCGCGCAGCCGCTCGGCGTCGCCAGCCGGCAGCTCGTGGCTCACGTCGGCCTCGAGGTCGGCCCACGCGAGCCTGAGGCGCGCGTCGGCGAGGTCGTCGGCGGTGCGCTCCACGAGCCGGGCGAGGCGCTCGGCGTAGAGCTCGATGTCGAGGCGGTCCATGTCCCGATCATCGGGGGACGTCAGCCCCCGACGGCGCGCGCGGGACGCGCGGATCGACGCGGCTGACGCGCGGCGCTGGGACAGAGGTCAGCGATCACGCACCGGTCGCAGTGCGGCTTGCGCGCGGTGCAGACGGCGCGCCCGTGCGCGATCAGGAGGTGCGTCCAGTCCGTCCACATGCGCCGCGGTAGGATGGCCATCAGCTGGCGCTCGGCGCGAACCGGGTCGGGCGTGTCCGTCAGTCCGAGCCGCAGGGACAGCCGCGAGGCGTGCGTGTCGACGGCGATGCCCTCGGCGATGCCGTAGGCGTTGCCGAGGACCACGTTCGCGGTCTTGCGGCCCGCCCCGGGGACGCGCCGCAGCTCGTCCATCGTGCGCGGCACCTCGCCGCCGTGGTCGTGCAGGACCGTCCGCGCGGCGCCGACCAGCGAGCGCGCCTTGTTGCGGAAGAAGCCCGTCGAGCGGATCGCCTCCTCCACCTCCCGCTGCTCGGCGCCGGCGAGGGCCTCCGGCGTCGGGAAGCGCCGGAACAGGCCGGGCGTGACCATGTTCACGCGATCGTCGGTGCACTGCGCCGACAGGATCGTGGCCACAAGGAGCTCCCACGGCGACGAGAAGGTCAGCGAGCAGCGCGCATCCGGGTACTCCGCCCGCAGGCGCCGGAAGACGGCGCGGGCGCGCGCGTCCGGCGGGCTCGCGCGCGTCACGCGCGGCATCTAGCGGCGCTCCAGCTCGGGCCCGGCGCAGAGCATGCCGAGCGCGGGGCAGCCCGCGCACGCCGTTGGCGACGGCGTCGGCTGCCACGGCCCGTCGAGGGCGCCCGCGACACGTCGCTCGAGGCGGACGCGCAGGTCCGCGGCGTCGGCCACGACGAAGCGGCGCTCCGCCATCCGGCCGGCCGAGGCGTCGTCGCCGACCCACTGGAAGCAGACGTCGACGTGCCCGTGGCCCGCCTCGAGGGCGGCGAGCGCGTAGACCTCCTCCTGCACCGCGTAGCCGGCGTCGCGGCGCTCGTCGGGCGACAGGTCGCCGAGCGGGCCGACCTTGACGTCGCCGATCACGAGCCCGTCGCCGTCGGCGGCGACGAGGTCGTAGAACCCGGTCAGGACCGCCTCTCCGACCCGCAGGAGGAAGGGCCGCTCGTGCTCGACAGCGTCGAGCGCACCCATCCGCGCCGCCAGCGGCGATCCCCGCCAGCGCTCGAGCGCGGCCCGCGCGGACTCCCGCGCGTCCGCGTCCGCCGCCGGCTCGACGGCCACGAGCAGATCCACCGGGTCGCCGCCGGTCTCGATCGCGGCGTGCACGGCCTTGCCCACGGACGCCCCGCCGCCCGCCTCGGGAGCGGGCACGCCCAGCATGCGCTCGACGTGGAAGCGGTACGGGCAGCGCGCGTGCTGGTCGAGGGCCGAGTAGGACAGGGTCGGCAGCGCCCAGCCGCCGCCGTCGGGAAGCGGCGCGAGTGGCGCCAGCGGCCCGCTGCCGGAGGGCGCATCGAGCGCGGCCGCGGCCTCGACGTCGAAGGCGAGCTGCGCGTCCCCGTCGTCGAGGACGAGCTCGATCGTGTCCTCGCGCACCGGGGCTGCGAGCTCGGGTCCGACGTCCACGTCGACGGACTCCAGCCGGATTCGCGCCGGCCCCGACTCGAGCAGCCGCTCCCCGGGCGCGCCCGCGTCGCCGAGGCGCTCCAGCGCCCACGCCAAGAGCGAGCCCGACTGCGCACCGCCGTCGGTGGCGGCACCGCTCACGATCAGCCGGTCCTCCGCCCGCGTCCAGGCGACGTAGGCGGTGCGAAGCCCCTCGCGCGCCTCGGCGTCGCGCAGCACCGCGAGCAGCTCCTCGTGCGCGCGCGTGGGTCGCGGCTCGCCGGTCGCAGCCGGCACCACCGCGGCGACCGCCCCGTCCGCGCCGACCAGCGCGGCGGGCACCTCGGCCCGCGGGCGCCCGCCCGTGTCGGCCAGCACGACGACGGGGAACTCGAGGCCCTTGGCCTGGTGGATGGTCATCAGGCGCACCGCGTCGTCGTCCTCGGACGCCGTCACGCCGTCGCTGCGCACGCCCGTGTCGAGGCGCCCCGACTCGACGGCGCGCACGAAGGCGGGCAGATCCGGACCACGCGCGTCGTCGAAGGCGCGCGCGACGCGCTCCAGCTTGGCCAGGTTCGCCATCCGCTCGGCGCCATCCGGCAGCGCCAGCACGGCGAGGTCGTAGCGGGTCTCCTCCACCGCAGCAGCCACGAGGTCTCCGAGCCCGAGCCGGCCGATCCGCGCCCGCAGTCGCCCGAGGGCGTCGCGCAGCGCGATCGCCCGCGCCATGTCGTCCTCCTTGAGCGGGACGGAGCCGACCCCGTCGAGCGCGGCCGAGAACTCCCACTTCGTGGCGTCGCGCATCAGGGCGAGGCCGTCGTTGGAGAGGCCGGCCATCGGCGAGGCGAGGCACGTCAGGAGCGCGAGGTCGTCGTCCCGGTTCCAGAGCACCCGCAGGAGCGCCATCACGTCCATCACCGGCTGGCGCTGCAGGAAGGCGCGCCCCGCCGACGACACCGTCGGCAGGTCGACGGCGCGCAGCGCCTCCTCGAACACCGGCGCGCTCGTGCCGGCGCGGAACAGGAGCGCGACGCCGCCGGGGCGACAGGCTCCCTCGTCGACCAGCGCGCGCAGGCGGCGGGCCACGAGCGCCGCCTCGCGGCGGCGACCGTCATCGAGCTTCTCCCCCACCCCGATCAGGAGCTCCACCGCGGGTCCCGCCTCGGCGGTCTCGCGGACGGGCGAAAGCGGTCGGTGCGCGAAGCGCTCGTCGCCGGCGAACACCTCGTTGACGGCGTCGAGGACCGGCGGGATTGAGCGGTGGT
This sequence comes from Gaiellales bacterium, assembly GCA_030831375.1. GTDB lineage: Bacteria > Actinomycetota > Thermoleophilia > Gaiellales > F1-60-MAGs149 > F1-60-MAGs149. Next base: position 7,199 of record JAURLF010000237.1, read on the forward strand.
TGCGGTCGAGGGCGACGAGCCCCATCGGGCCCTCGCCACCGGCGGCGTCCGCCCGAACGCGCCGGAACACCTCGACCTCGGCGCCGCGGAAGCCGTAGATCGCCTGCTGCTCATCGCCGACGCACAGAAGCGGCGTCGCCGGATCGCGCAGCAGCTCGAGGATCGCGACCTGCAGCGCGTCCGTGTCCTGGAACTCGTCGACCATCACCTCGCGGAAGCGCTCGCGCAGCGCGTCGCGGACCGCCGGGTGCTCCTCGAGCATGCGCCGCGCCCTCAGCTGCAGGTCGTCGTAGTCGAGCGCGCCCGCGTCGTCCTTGCCCGCCTCGTACGCCGCGGCGAGGCCGTCCAGGAGGTGCTGCAGGGGGCCGTGCAGCTCGCGGGCGACGACGTCGCGCGCGCTCCGCTCGACGTCGGCGATGAGGGCCGTGTAGGCCTTCTCGCCGCGCGCGTAGTCCGACAGGTCCGCGACCTCCATCGGCTCGGGATCGCGGTCGAGCAGGTCGAGCAGGTCGGCCGCGGCGCGGCGGCGCTGCAGCGCGCGGTCCGAGTCGCTGCCGGCCACGGCCACCTCAGCCGCGGCCGCACGCAGCGCGGCGAGCTCCTGCGCGAGCCGGGCGCGCGTCGCCGCGCCCGTCGGGGCCGTCGGCGGCAGGCCACGCGTGCGGGCGCCGTCGAGGAGGCCGAGCGCGACGGACCGCAGCGGCCCCGACCCGTAGCCCGTCAGGAGCAGCATCGCCTCGTCGCCGTGCTCGGCGAGCGTGGCCCCGAGCGCCCGGTCGAACGCCGCGTCGCGCAGGAGAGCCGTCTCGACCGGGTCGGCGACACGCAGGCCGCGCACGAGCCCCGCCTCCTCGGGGTACTCGGCGAGCAGCTTCTGGCAGGTGGCGTGGATCGTGTCGATCCAGCCGCCCTCGACGAGCGGGATCAGCCGGTCGAGGCCCTCGTGGCGCAGGCGCCCGCGGATGCGCTGTCGCATCTCGCCGGCCGCCCGCCGCGTGAACGTGACCGCGAGGATCGACGACGGCGGCAGGTTGCGTTCGGTCAGGGCGCGCATGTAGCGCTCCACGAGCACCGTCGTCTTGCCCGAGCCGGCGCCGGCATCGACGAAGGCGCCGGCCGGCGCCTCGACGGCGCGTCGCTGCTCCGGCGAGAGCACCGGCGGCGGGATCGCGCGGCTCACGGGCGCACCCGGCAGATCCCCGCGTAGCCGCAGAAGCGCGCGCACGGGGGCGCGCCCGTCCCGCCGCGCGGATCGCGGCGGACGTCACCGGCGCGGATCCGGTTGATGCGGGCCGCGGCCTCCGCGCGCGCCGCCTCGAGCGCCACCGTGAATGCGTCCGGCTCGAGCAGGTCGTCGCGGCTCAGGCCGGGCGGCAGCACGTCCTCCTGCGATGCGTCCGCGATGCCGCGCACGGCGCCCTTGCGGATCGACATGTAGAGGCCGCCGACCGGCTCGCGGCCGAGCACCTCGCGCAGCGCCAGCAGGTAGAGCGGCAGCTGCAGCCGGCCCTCCTCGACGATCTTCGGGCCGGTGCTGATCGTGCTCGTCTTGTAGTCCACGACGACGGCACGGGCGGTGAACGCCGGATCGATGTCGATGCGGTCGATCTGCCCCGTCACGCGCGCCGGGCCGACGTCGACGCCACCGCGCGAGCCGCCGAACGACACCTCGAACTCGGACGGCACGAGCGGTGCGCCGCTGCGGGCCCAGCGCCGCACGAGCCGGCCGAGGTCGCGACGCAGGCCCCAGCCGACGAGCTCGAGCGCGAGCGGATCGCCCGGTCGGATCGGCGCGATGTCGGCGACGCACTCGTCCACGATCCGGCCGAGCGCGGAGAGCGCCTCGTCGAGCCGCTCCTCGGCGACCGCCGTGGCGCCGAGCCGCGCCGGCACCTCCCGGTAGAAGCGGGCGAGCGCCTTGTGCGCGAGCTGGCCGACCGCGAGGCGGTCGTCGACGGGGCGGTCGATCTCGCGGGGACCGAGCCGCCGCTCGACGAACCAGATGTGCGAGCAATCGCCGAAGCGGTCGAGCTCCGTGGCGTTGAAGCGGTCGCGTTCGGCGAGCGCCGCGAGGACGCGCGGGTCGGCGAGGCGCGTATGCCGGCGATGCGCGGCGACGGCGCGGCGGATCGCGTGGGACACGCCGGCCTCGCCGGCGAGGCGCAGCGCGCCATCGCGGTCCTCGGAGGCGAGCCCGGCGATCGCACGGGCGCGGCCGCGCACGGTCGGCGCCTGCGCGAGCGGCACGGTCGCCGAGGAGAAGCGGCGCCGCTCCGGCTCGACCGCGCCGACCGCCGCAATCAGGTCCTCCCAGACCGCGGACGGCGGCAGCCCCTGCCCCTCGTCGTCGGCGACGCGGCGGACGAGGACGAGGCGGCGGCGGGGCCGCGTGGCCGTGGCGTAGGCGAGGTGGCGGGCGACCTCCGCGCGGTCCGGCCCGTCCACGAGCGGATCGACGGCGGCGCCCGCGCCGTACATCGCCTCCTCGAAGCCGACGGCGATCAGGACGTCGACGTCGGCGGTGCGCGCCGACCGCGGGTCGAGGACGGCCACCGCCCGTGCGGGCGCCGGCGCCTCGCGGACCGCCACCTGCGCGAGCGCGTCGCGGACCTCATCGCGGACGGGCGCGGGACGGAGCGCACCGATCTCGGCGAGCGCGCGCAGCACGTCCGCCGCCACGGCGGCGTCCGCCCGCACGTCCGCGGTGGACTCGGGCGCGCCCGTGCCGTGCGCACGGGCGAGCATCCCGCGCACGGCCGCGACGGCCTCCTGTGCGGCGTCCTCGCCGCCGCGGCTCCCGACCGGCAGGGCGAGCGCGCGCCGAAGGGGCTCGCCCGCCTCCGCGATCGCGGCGGTGAGGGTCGCCGTCGAGCGCCGCATCTGCCGCTCGCAGCGCTCCACGAGGTGCGCCGGCGCACCGCTCCACGGCGAGCGCAGCCAGGCCAGCCGCTCCTCGTCCGTCGGCTCGTGCGCCCAGGCGAGTGCGAGCAGGGCGAGCAGGGCACGACCGAACGGGGTGCGCACGAGCGGTACGCGGCGCTCAGCCGCGACGGCGATGCCGGCGTCCGTCAGCTCGCGCACGAGCCGTCCGCGCCCGTCGGCGCCGCGCGGGGCGACGACGGCGACGCGGTCGCCCGGCGTGCCGCCGCGCAGCGCGCGGGCCACCTCGAGCAGGACCGCCTCGGCCTCGCCGCGCTCGCCCTCGACCTCCCAGACCCCGACCGCGTCGCCGATCGGCGCCGGGCCGCGCGCGTCGGGATCGGGCTCGCCGAGGCGCCGCTCGAGCCGGTCGAGGCCGGCGTCGCGGTCGAAGCCACCGGATGCGAGCTCCACGATCCCATCCGAGCCCGCGCGCTCGGCGAGGCGCTCGGCGACGGGCTGCAGCACCGCGAAGGCGGGCCGGCCCGCCTCGTAGGGCAGGCTGGTCACGGCGCCGGCGCGCTGCGCGACCACGTCGAGCAGCGCCTCCTGCGCCGGGCTGAGGTCCTCGAAGCCCTGCGCGTAGAGGCGCCGACCGGCCGGCCACGCCGCCACGTCACCCGCCAGCGCGCGCACGGCGAGCAGGCGCATGCGCCCACGGTCGAGCGCGGGCTGCCCGTCGAGGGCCTCCCACCACGCCGCGTAGCGGTCCGCGAGCGTGGCATCGCCCGCGGCGCGCACCTCGTCGGGGCCGAGCAGCGCGGACCCGAGCCGGTTGAAGCGCGTCGCGAGCGCCTCCGAGGCGCCGGGCAGGGCGCGGCGGAGGAGCAGCCGGCGGGCGCCACCGCGCAGAATCGGGCGCAGGTCGCCCGCGTTGCGCAGGATCCGCTCGAACAGCTCGTCGAAGGTCGCGACGTCGGCACCCACGAGCGCGGGCGCCCGACGCAGGAGCGCCTCCTGGGCCCGCGCCTTCGCCGCCCGGTCCGGCACCACGAGCACGGCCGGGCGTCCGGCCTCCAGGTCGGCCAGGTAGCGGGCGTGGAGCTCGGCGACCTTGCCGGCGTGGGCCGGTCCGATGATCAGCTCGAGGGCCACGGCGTTCCGTCGCGCCCCGCGGGCCGCGCCTTACGACAGGTGCTCGGGCGGGGAGGCCTCGACCCGGTCGACGACGAGCTTGTTGACGGCGTCGGCGCCTTCGGCGTACGCGTAGTTGATCTTCACGAACGGCTCCCACTTCACGGGCACGGCGTCCTCCGGGAAGATCGCCTCGACGGGGCATTCCGGCTCGCAGGCGCCGCAGTCGATGCACTCCTCGGGGTCGATGACCAGCATGCGGTCCGTCTCGTGGATGCAATCGACCGGGCAGACATCGACGCAGGAGCGGTCCTTCGTGTCGATGCAGGGCTCGGAGATGATGTACGTCACGTCAGGGTTCCTCCGGGTCGTCGTGCGCCCCGGCAGCATACCGGAGCGGGCTAGCGCCCCGTGTCGTCCAGCTCGGCCAGCGCCGCGTCGATGCGCGCGTCGAGGACCGCATCGGGGGCGGTGCCCGCGGCGCCGTCAGCGGCCACGGACGTCGGCGAGCGCCGCCGCCACACGACCACGACGCCGACGAGGATCACGACGCCGCCGCCGACGGCGAGAAGCGGCACGAGCCACGCCACCAGACCCAGCCCCTCGGCGGGCGGCGCAGCGAGGACGGCGGGGCCGAAGTCGGCCACGAGGGCGTCCTTGACCTCCTGCTCCGTCCAGCCGAGTTGCCGCTTCTCCTCGATGAAGGCGCGGATCCGGTCGGCCGCGGGGCTGTGCGACATGTCGAGGCGGCTCTGGCAGGTCGGGCACATCAGCTCGGACTCGATGTCCGACATCCGGAAGCGCGGCTCGGCCGCGGCGGCCGCGACCGGCAGCGCCAGCACGAGCACAGCGAGGGCGAGCAGGGCCAGGCGCCGCATCAGCCGGCCGCCTGCGCCTTCGCGATCGCGTCGCGCAGTCCCTGCGCGGTGACCACGCCCGGGAACCAGGCCACGGCGCGGCCCTGCGCGTCGAGCA
>JAURLF010000238.1 GCA_030831375.1 Gaiellales bacterium
CACCCTGACCGCGTGCATGAACTCGTTCGTGCGCCCGAAGGTGCAGGCCTACGTCGACAACCTCGACCAGGAGCTGAAGAAGGGCGGCGCGACCTGCGACGTCAACATCCTGCGCTCCGACGCCGGCCTGATGACGACGCGCGAGGCGGGCCGCAACCCGATCTACGGCGTCCTCTCCGGCCCGTCCGGCGGCGTCGCCGGCGCGCTCGCCCTGTCGGTGCGCGCGGGCTACCCGAACATCCTCACGTTCGACATGGGCGGCACGTCGACCGACGTGGCGCTGTGCCAGAACGGCGAGCCGACGATCGGCCGTGACACCTCGATCGGGCAGTTCCGCCTGAAGGTGCCGTCGATCAACGTGCACACCGTCGGCGCGGGCGGCGGCTCGATCGCCCACGTGCCGCAGCTCACGAAGGCCCTGCGCGTCGGCCCGCAGTCCGCGGGCGCCGAGCCGGGCCCCGCCGCGTACGGCAAGGGCGGCACCGAGCCGACCGTGACCGACGCCAACGTCGTCGTCGGCCACCTGCCGCCGCGCCTGCTGGGCGGCGAGATGGAGCTCGACGTCGCGGGCGCCACGGCGGCCGTGCAGACGATCGGCGACGCGATCGGCCTCGACACCGAGGCGGCCGCGGAGGGCATCCTCGCGATCGTCAACGAGAACATGGCGGGCGCCCTGCGCCTCGTCTCCGTGCAGCGCGGCTACGACCCGCGCGACTTCGCGCTCGTCGCCTTCGGCGGCGCGGGCCCGCTGCACGCCAACGCGGTGGCCGAGCTGATGGGCTCGTTCCCCGTGATCGTGCCCCCGGCGCCGGGCCTGCTCTGCGCGACCGGCGACCTCGTCGCCGAGTTCCGCAACGAGTTCGCCCAGACGATCGTCACGCCGATGGACGAGGTCCAGGTCCCCGACGTGGCGACCGTGCTCGACGACCTCGGCGCCCGCACCCGCGAGTGGATGACCTCCGAGGGCATCGCCGAGGGCGACCAGCGGGTCACGTACCTCGCGGACATGCGCTACGTCCTGCAGGGCTACGAGATCCCCGTCCCGGTCGACATCGACGCCGTCAAGGGCGGCTCGATCACGGCCATGGGCGAGCAGTTCGACCAGATGCACGAGCAGCTGTACGGCTTCATGATGGACGACGCCCGCAAGGAGATCGTCAACCTGCGCTGCATCGGCAACGGCGCCGTGCCGAAGATCAAGCTCCCCGAGGGCGAGGTCAAGGCCAACGACGGCTCCGACGCGGTGGTCGAGGAGCACCAGATCGTCTTCAAGGGCGAGAAGGTCGCGACCAAGATCTACGACCGCGGCAAGCTCACCCCGGGCGCCACGTTCGACGGCCCGGCGATCGTCACGGAGTTCGACTCCACCACGGTGGTCCTGCCCGGCTACACGGCCGAGATGGACCGCTACTTCAACATCCTGATCAACCCGAAGGCCTAGGGAGGCGGACACGATGGCAACCACCACCGAAGAGCTCCGCATCGCGGAGATCCCGACGGACGTCGAGATCGACCCCGTCACCCTCGACATCATCGAGGGCGCCCTCAAGAGCGCCCGCTACGAGATGGACGCGACGCTGTTCCGCTCGGCGATGAGCCCGGTGATCCGGGAGCAGCACGACGAGTTCCCGATGATCACGGACCCGCGCGGCCGCATGGTCGTGGGCCAGTTCGGGGCCTACATCAACGAGATGATGGAGGCGTGGGAGCACGGCATCTACGAGGGCGACGTGATCCTCACGTCGGACCCCTTCAAGTGCTCCGCGTCGATCTCGCACACCAACGACTGGCTGATCCTGGTCCCGATCTTCCACTCGGGCGAGCTGGTCGGCTGGTCGTCGCAGTTCGGCCACATGATGGACGCCGGCGGCCGCCTCCCGGGCTCGCTGCCGACGAACGCGAAGACGATCTACGACGAGGGCCTGATCATCCCGCCGATCAAGGTGATCGAGCGGGGCGAGGTGCAGCAGCCCGTCCTCGACCTGATCTTCAACAACATGCGCATGCCGGCGATGAACCGCGCCGACATGTTCGCCCTGATCGCGGGCTGCCGCGCGGGCGAGAAGCGGGTCCAGGAGCTCTGCGACCGCTTCGGCAAGGAGACGTACCTGGCGGCCTGCCAGGCGCTCCTCGACCGCACCCACGCGGCGATGAAGACCCTGATCAACCTCGCCATCCCCGAGGTGCCGCACTCGTTCGAGGACTACGTCGACGACGACGGCCTCGGCCACGGCCCCTTCAAGATGAAGCTGACGATCTGGCGGGAGGGCGACCACGCCTTCTTCGACTGGACCGGCACGGATCCGCAGGCGATGGGCCCGGTGAACTTCTACCTCTCCGAGGGGATGTTCAAGATGTTCATCGGGATCTACCTGATCATGGTCAACGACCCGCAGATCCTGTTCAACGACGGGTTCTACCCGCTGCTGCACATCATCCTGCCGGAGGGCTGCCTGCTCAGGCCGCGCTTCCCGTCGGCCCTCGGCTGCCGCACGCACGCGCTGGCGCGGCTGTTCGACGTGCTCGGCGGCGCGCTGACCAAGCAGGCCCCGGAGCTCAACACGGCGGCCGGCTACGGCACCTCGCCGTACATGCTGTACTCGGGCTGGGGGGAGAAGGGCGACTTCTTCTACGCCATGGAGATCCTCTACGGCGGCATCCCCGGCCGGCCGATCGGCGACGGCATGGACGGCCACTCGTGGTGGCCCCTGTTCGAGAACATCCCGACGGAGTACCTCGAGGCGTACTACCCGATGCGCATCGACGGCTACACCACGGTCACCGACTCGGGCGGCCCGGGCCTGCACCGCGGCGGCAACGGGGTCGAGAAGCGCTACGTCTACCTCGAGCCCGGTGAGGTCTCGATCCACGACGACCGCTGGCTGACCCGGCCGTGGGGCGTGCTCGGCGGCCTGCCGGGCGCCCGCTCGGAGAAGATCCTGCGGCGCGTCGACGGCTCGGAGGAGCGGCTGCCGTCGAAGTGCGACGAGATCGAGGTCGAGCCCGGCGACATGCTGATCTACCGCACCGCCGGCGGCGGCGGCTGGAAGGACCGCCTCGACCGCCCGGTCGAGGCCGTCGTCCGCGACGTCGCCTTCGGGCTCGTCAGCCCGGCGTACGCCAAGGAGGGCTACGGCGTCGTGATCAACGCCGACGGCTCCGCCGACGAGGCGGCGACGGAGGCGGAGCGGGAGCGCCAGCGCGCCGAGCGCGGTGACGCCCTGTTCTTCGACTTCGGCCCGCCGCTCGAGGAGGTCCTCGCCAACTGCAAGGCGGAGACCGGCCTCGAGCCGCCCGTCCCCGCGACGCCGCTGAAGTGGTCGGCGCTCGAGGACGGGGCGGACGCGCAGCGGCGCGTCCGCGAGAAGGACAACCTGCCCGGGGACATCGTCACCGCCCCGTGAGCGGCACACACGGACAGGAGACCGACGCGTTCTACGCGGAGCGCGGCTTCGGGAGGGCCGCCGGCTTCGGCCGGCGGCCCGTCCTCGTCATCGTCGACCTGCAGAAGGGCTTCACCGACCCGGCGAGCCCCCTCGGCGGCGACTACACGGAGCTCGTCGCCGAGAACCGGCGGCTCGTCGACGCCTGCCACGACAAGGGCGTGCCGGTCGTCTTCACGACGGTCTACTACGACAAGTCGCCCGCGCAGGCCGCGGCCGTCTTCCAGGCCAAGGTGCCGAGCCTGCTCGTGCTCGAGGAGGGCTCGGAGTGGGCGGAGATCGACGAGCGGCTCGGCATGGACGAGCGCGACGTGCTCGTGGTCAAGCAGTTCGCGTCCGCCTTCTGGGGCACGAACCTCGGCGCCCTGATGGCGTCGTGGCAGGCCGACACCTGCATCGTCACCGGCGTCACCACGTCGGGCTGCGTGCGCGCCACCGTCGTGGACGCGCTGCAGCACGGCTACCGGGTGATCGTGCCGCGCGAGTGCTCGGGCGATCGCGCCCCGGGCCCGCACGAGGCGAACCTGTTCGACATCAACCAGAAGTACGGCGACGTGCTGCCCAACGACGAGGTCGTGGCGTACCTCGAGGGCCTGCCCGCGCAGGAGCCGGCCGTCCCGCGCGGATGACGGCGCGCGTGCGCCCCGTCCGCGGCCGAGGCTGACGAGGATGGCCCTGGCCGACCCGCGCCTGCGCTTCTCCTTCGAGGTCCGTGTCGACGTCGCGCCCCCGCGGCACGTCGGGCGCGGACCGGACGAGGTCCTCGAGTTCGTCCCCATCATCGGCGGGACCGTCGCCGGGCCGGACCTGAACGGCGCGATCGTCCCCGGCGGCGGCGACTGGATGATCACCCGGGGCGACACCATCGAGCTGGATGCGCGCTACCTGATCGAGGCCGACGACGGCGCGCTGATCGACGTCGTCAACCACGGCTACTTCCGGGCCAGCGAGGAGCAGGTCCGCCGGCTCGACGCGCACGAGCCCGTCCCCGAGGACGAGTACTACTTCCGCACCTCGCCGCGCTTCCGCACGGACGCCCCCTCGCACCGCTGGCTCGCCGAGCACGTGTTCGTGGGCCTGGCCCGCGACGAGGCGGGGCAGATCCGGATCCGCTTCTTCGCCGTCGAGTAGCCGTGACGGCCCCCACGGACGCCACGGTCGTGATCGCGGGCGCCGGCATCGGCGGTCTCGCCACGGCGCTCGCCCTGCACGGGCGCGGCGTCGACTGCGTGGTCGTCGAGGCCGTCGGGGGGCTGCGCCCGCTGGGCGTCGGCATCAACGTGCTGCCGCACGCCGTGCGGGCGCTGGCCGGCTTCGGGGCCGCCGACGGCCTCGGCGCGGGCGCGGTCGAGACCGGGGCCCTGCTGTACGCGAACCGCCACGGCCAGGAGATCTGGCGCGAGCCGCGCGGCCGGGCGGCCGGGTACGCCCATCCGCAGTACTCGATCCATCGCGGCGAGCTGCAGATGCACCTGCTGCGCCTCGTCCGCGAGCGGCTCGGCGCGGGCGCGCTGCGCACCGGCTGCGCGCTGCGCGGGTTCGAGCAGGACGACGACGGGGTGACCGTGCAGCTCGCCGACCGCGCCGGTCGCAGCGCCGGCACCGTGCGCGGGGCGCTGCTCGTCGGCGCCGACGGCATCCACTCCGCCGTGCGCGGCCTCCTGCACCCCGACGACGGCGGCGTGCGTCACTCCGGTCGGATGCTGTGGCGCGCGGTCACGCGGGCACGGCCGTTCCTCGACGGGCGCACGATGATCATGGCCGGCACGCTCGACCGCAAGTTCGTCTGCTACCCGATCGGGCCGGTCGGCGACGATGGCCTGCAGCCGCTCAACTGGGTCGCGGAGCTGCGCCTCGCGGACGCCGCGCCGCCGCCGCAGGACTGGTCGCGGGAGGTGCCCGTGGAGGCGTTCCGCGAGCCGTTCTCGACCTGGGATTTCGGCTGGCTCGACGTGCCCGGGCTGATCGACGGCGCGGAGGTCGCGTTCGAGTACCCGATGAGCGACCGCGACCCGCTCGGACGCTGGGGCGACGGGCGGGTCACGCTGCTCGGGGACGCCGCCCATCCGATGTACCCGATCGGCTC
>JAURLF010000024.1 GCA_030831375.1 Gaiellales bacterium
CGAGCGCCTCGTCCATGCGCGTGATCCGGTGCGCCCGCTCGAGGCCGGGGATCGGCAGCTGGCGCGGCGCGCAGCCCGTGGCGAGGACGAGCGCGTCCCAGGCGAGGCTCGTGCCGTCCGACAGGGTCGCGGTCCGGGCCGCCGGGTCGACGGCCTCGACGCGCGTCCCGAGCCGCAGGTCGATGCGGTCGTCTGCGTACGCCTGGGGCGCGGGCTTGACGACCTTGTCCATGTCGGCAGTGCCGACAATGACGGACTTGGAGAGCGGCGGGCGGTCGTACGGGTGCGTCGCCTCGTCGCCGACGAGGACGATCTCGCCGTCCCAGCCGACGCGGCGCAGGGTCAGGGCGCAGGCGCGTCCTGCCATGCCGGCGCCCGCGATCAGGACGATGCCCACCCTGCCTCGCCTAGACGTCGACGAGGACGTCGTCGCCGTCGACCGTGACCGCGTAGACCTGCACGGGCTCGGTCGCGGGCGGGCAGTCGGGCGCGCCCGTCTCGACGTTGAACGCGGAGCCGTGCAGCGGGCACTCGACGGCCATGTCGTCCGCGAGGAAATCGCCCTCCGACAGGGACGCCTCGGCGTGCGGGCAGTCGTCGCAGATCGCGTGCACCCGGTCGCCGACCCGGACCACGCAGAGCGCGGTGCCGTCAGCCTCCACGCGGGTGAGCTCGCCCTCGGGGAAGTCGCCGAGCGTGCCGATCGAGACCTGGGCCATTGGGGGTGTCCTTTCGTGCCGTCGTGCGGGTGCCGGGGTGAAGACTAGGCGGCCGCGAGCCGTCCGACGAGCAGCCGCCCGTCGATCGACCCGAGCAGCGGGTCGACGGCGTGCTCGGGGTGCGGCATCAGGCCGCAGACGTTGCCGGCCGCGTTGGTGACGCAGGCGATGCGGTCCGTGGCGCCGTTGACCTCCTCGGCGTAGCGCAACAGGATCTGGCCGTTCGCCTCGAGCTCCGCCAGGCCCTCCTCAGGGTGGTACCAGGCGCCGTCGCCGTGCTTGACCGGCACCGTGATCGACGAGCCGACGGGGCGGTCGCCGATCCACGGCGACTCGGCCTGGACGACGAGGTCGACGTCGCGGCAGATGAAGCGGCGCGTGTGGTTCGGGGTCAGGACGCCGGGCAGGAGCCCCGCCTCGCAGAGGATCTGGAAGCCGTTGCAGATGCCGAGCACGGGCCCGCCCTGCGCGGCGAAGTCGGCGACGGCGGCCATGATCGGCGTGAAGCGGGCGAGCGCGCCGCAGCGCAGGTGGTCGCCGTACGAGAAGCCGCCGGGCAGGAGCACCGCATCGACGCCCTGGAGGTCCGCCGTGCCGTGCCAGAGGGGCACGGCCTCGCCGCCGACGACCTCGACGGCCCGCTGGGCGTCGCGGTCGTCGAGCGACCCGAGGAACGTGATCACGCCGACCCTAGCCAACGACGACCTCGTACCCCTCGATCAGCTCGTTGGCGAGGACGCGCCCGGCGGTCTCGCGGGCCACGCGCTCGGCCTCCGCGGCGTCGTCGGTGTCGACCTCGAGGTCGAAGATCTTGCCGGCGCTGACCTCCGAGACGGGGTAGCCGAGCCCGGCGAGCGACCCCCGGATCGCCTCGCCCTGGGGATCGCGGATCCCCACCTTGGGCCGCACGAGCACGGTCACCCTCATGCCTCAACCTCCATCCTGCGCAGGTAGTCGTCGAACGTCGAATCGGTCAGGGCCTCGTAGGCCTCCACGTAGCGGGCGCGCGTGCCCGCCACCACGTCGGGCGGCAGCTCGGGGCCCGGCGGCGTCTTGGCCCAGTCGAGCGTCTCCAGGTAGTCGCGCACGTACTGCTTGTCGTAGGAGGGCGGCGAGATGCCCGTGCGGTAGCCGTCCACGGGCCACCAGCGCGACGAGTCGGGCGTCAGCACCTCGTCGCCGAGGACGAGCCGGCCGTCGGGGTCCCAGCCGAACTCGAACTTCGTGTCGGCGAGGATGATGCCGCGCTCGCGCGCGTGCGCGGCGGCGTGCCGGTAGAGCGCGATCGAGGCGCGCTCGGCCTCCGCGTAGGCCTCCGCGCCGATCAGGTCGCGGGCGCGCTCGACGGTGATGTTCTCGTCGTGGTCGCCGACGTCGGCCTTCGTGGCGGGCGTGAAGATCGGCTCGGGCAGCTCGGCGGCCTCGTCGAGGCCGACCGGCAGCGCGTGCCCGCAGACGGCGCCGGTGGCGCGGTAGTCCTTCCAGCCCGAGCCCGCCAGGTAGCCGCGCACGACGCACTCGATCGGCAGCATCTCGAGCCGCTGGCAGAGCATCGCCCGTCCGCGCAGCTCGGGGGCCGAGGCCTCGGGCGGCAGCTCGCCCGGCCAGGCGCCCTGGAGGTGGTTCGGCACAATCCCGCGCGTCGCCTCGAGCCAGAACAGGGTCATGCCGGTCAGGACGCGGCCCTTGTCGGGGATCGGGTTCGGCATCACGACGTCGAAGGCGCTGATCCGGTCGCTCGCGACGAGCAGGAGCCCGTCGGAGCCGAGGTCGTAGATCTCGCGGACCTTGCCGCGCCCGATCAGGCGGTCCTCGAGGCCGGCGCTCATGCGGGCAGCCGCCCGAACGGGATCTCGGCGCGGGCCAGCACCTCGTCGAGCGAGAAGGCGCTCTCGATCACCGCGGCGTCGAGGCCCTGCGCATCGGGGTCGGCGAGGACGAGGTCGCGCAGGTGCTCCCCCGTCTCCCAGGCCTGCAGGGCGTTGCGCTGCACGACCTGGTAGGCGTCCTCACGGCTGAGGCCGGCCTCGACGAGGGCCAGCAGCACGCGGCCCGAGAACGGCAGGCCCTGCGAGGCGTCGAGGTTGTGCCGCATGCGCTCCGCGCGCACGACCATCCCCTCCACCACCCACGTGAACTTCGCGAGCATGTAGTCGAGCAGGATCGACGAGTCGGCGAGCACGACGCGCTCGGCCGACGAGTGCGAGATGTCGCGCTCGTGCCAGAGCGGCACGTCCTCGAGGCCGACGACGGCGTTGCCGCGCAGGACGCGGGCGAGCCCGGAGATCCGCTCGCAGGTGATCGGGTTCTTCTTGTGCGGCATCGCCGACGAGCCCTTCTGGCCCTTCCCGAACGGCTCCTCTGCCTCGCGCACCTCGCTGCGCTGCAGGTGCCGCAGCTCCGTCGCGAAGCGGTCGAGCGACGAGCCCGTGATCGCGATCGCCGCCAGGAACTCGGCGTGGCGATCGCGCGCGACGACCTGCGTGGAGGCCGGCTCGACGTCGAGGCCGAGCGCGCCGAGCACCTGCTCCTCGACGCGCGGGTCGATGTTGCCGTAGGCGCCGACGGCGCCGGACAGCTTGCCGACGCAGACGCCGTCGACGGCGCGCGCCAGGCGCGCGTGGGCGCGGTCGAGCTCGAAGACCCAGCCGAGCAGCTTCAGCCCGAACGTCGTCGGCTCGGCGTGCACCCCGTGGGTGCGGCCCATGCAGGGCGTCGCGCGGTGCTCGAGGGCCCGGGCCAGCACGGCCGCCCGCGCCGCCTCGACGCCGCGCAGGAGGATCGCGCCCGCGTCGCGCAGCTGCAGGGCGAGGCCCGTGTCGACCACGTCCGACGAGGTCAGGCCGTAGTGGAACCAGCGCGCCGGCTCCCCGACCTGTTCCGCGACCGTCTCCGTGAAGGCGATCACGTCGTGGTGGGTGCGCTCCTCGATCTCCTTCGCCCGGGCCACGTCGACCGCCGCCTTGGCGCGGATCGCGGCGACGTCCTCCGCCGGCACGACGCCAATCGCGGCGTGCGCGTCGAGGGCGGCGAGCTCGACCTCCAGCCATGCGCCGAGGCGGCGCTCGTCCGTCCAGACGGCGCCCATCTCCGGTCGCGTGTAGCGGGCGATCACCTGACCCAGCCTAGTCAGGGAGCCGGATGGCGGGGCCAGGAGGGCCCGCTCAGAGGCTGCCGCGCGGCCGCACCCAGCGCGTCTCCTGGCCGGTGACGGCGGCGATCCGGTCGTAGTCCGCGTCGTAGTGGAGGACGGGGATGCCGGCGAGCTCGGCGGCGGCCGCGATCAGGAGGTCGGGATGGGAGACCTGCCGCTGATGCGCGCCGCCCCGTGCGGCGAGGAGGCCGTAGACGTCGAGCGCGCGCTCCCGGACCGCAGCGGTGATGCCGACCGTGGGATAGCCCTCGAATCGCAGGCGAATGCGGTCGAACTCGGGTCCGTTTCGAGCTGAGTATAGCAGTTCGAAGACGACCGGCGGGCAGGTCGCCAGGCGGTTCCGCACGGCCATGGCGCGAAGCTCGTCCAGGATCGGCCGCGTGCGGAACGACCAGACCCATACGGAGGTGTCGACCATCGCGATCACGGAAAACGCGGCTTCCGGATCTCCGTGAGCATCTCGGGCGTCAAGTCGAAGTCGTGGTCGAGGAGCTGAAGGCGGTGTAGCAGGCTCACGTACTCCTCCAGCGCCCCGTTGATCGCCTCGGTCATCGCCATCGCCCCCTCAGGGTGCGCGATCGCCGTGCACCCGGGGCTCGCGGAATGGCACGGGGAGCGCACGGTCGTATGAACGAATCAAACGGATCCGTTCATACGGGAGACGGGATGCGCCGTCAGCCCTGCGAATCCGAGCCGATGTCGCCACGCCGCTGCAGGCCGTCGAAGGCGATCTTGGCGGCGGCCGCGTAGGCCGCGTCGATCGCGGCGTCGCGGTCGGCCCCGCGCGCCGTCACGGCGAGGACGCGCCCACCGGCGGTCACGAGCGCGCCGTCCTGGACGGCGGTGCCCGCGTGGAAGACGATCGCGTCGCGGACGGCACCCGCCTCGGGGACGCCCGTGATCGGGACGCCGCTCTCCGACGAGGCCGGGTAGCCCCGCGAGGCGAGCACGACGGTGACGGCGCTGCCCGGGATCGTCGCGATCTCGCGCTCCTCGAGCTCGCCGGTCGCGCAGGCATGCAGCCACGGCAAGAGGTCCTCGCCGAGCCGCGGCAGGACGGCCTCCGTCTCGGGGTCGCCGAAGCGCACGTTGAACTCGAGGACGCGCGGGCCGGTCCGGGTCAGCATCAGGCCCGCGTAGAGGCAGCCCGAGAAGCGCACGCCGCGGTGCATCAGCTCGCGCAGGATCGGCTTGTGCACGGTCTCGACGATCGCGCGCGCCTCCTCGTCCGTGACGCCCGGAGCGGGCGAGATCGCGCCCATGCCGCCCGTGTTCGGGCCGGTGCCGCCCTCGCCGATCCGCTTGTAGTCGCGCGCCGACGGCAGGGCGACGGCGCGCTCGCCGTCGCACAGCGCGAGCACGGACAGCTCGGGGCCCTCCATCCGCTCCTCGACCACGAGCACCCGGCCCGCGTCGCCGAGCGAGCCGCCGAGCAGCTCCGCGGCGGCGGCCTCCGCCTCGGCCGCGTCGTCGCAGACGATCACGCCCTTGCCGGCCGCCAGACCGTCGGCCTTGACCACGCAGCGGCCGTCGAGGCGCTGGATCGCGATCCGCGCGCCGGCCAGGTCCGTGACGGTGAAGGCCTCGGCGGTGTCGACGCCGGCGGCCTCGAGCAGCTGCTTCGTGAACGCCTTCGAGCCCTCCACCTTCGCGGCGGCCGCGCTCGGCCCGAAGACGGGGATCCCGATCCGGCGCAGCTCGTCGGCGAGGCCCGCCACCAGCGGCGCCTCCGGCCCGACGACGACGAGGTCGGCGTCGATGTCCCGGGCGAGCGCGACGAGGCCGTCGACGTCGTCGGCCTTGACCGGGTGGCAGGTGGCGATCAGCGCGATGCCCGGGTTGCCGGGCGCCGCGTGCAGCTCGGAGCAGCGCGGGCTCGCGTGGATCACGGACGCGAGCGCGTGCTCGCGTCCGCCCGATCCGACGACGAGGACCCTCACCGCATGCCCCGCGCGACGGCCTCCATGCCGTGCGGCGCGAGCACCTGGTCGCGCCGCACCCCGACGCCGACGAGGGTGACGGGGATGCCGAGCTGCGCGGCGACCCAGTCGACGTAGTCGCGGGCGGCCTGCGGCAGCTGGTCCCACTCGGTCGCGTCGGAGATGTCGGAGCCCCAGCCGGGCAGCTCCTCCCAGACGGGCTCCGCGTGGTGGAAGTCCGACTGGTGCGCGGGGAACTCCTCCGAGACGGTGCCGTCGGGGAGGCGGTAGGCGACGCAGACCGGGATCGTCTCGAACTCGCTGAGCACGTCCAGCTTCGTCAGCACGAGCTCCGTCATGCCGTTCAGGCGCACCGCGTAGCGCAGGCCGACGAGGTCGAGCCAGCCGCAGCGGCGCTCGCGGCCCGTCGTCGTCCCGAACTCCGCGCCGATGTCCCGGATGCGGGCGCCCCGCTCGGGGTCCGCCTCGCTCGGGAACGGCCCCGCCCCGACGCGCGTCAGGTAGGCCTTGGCGATGCCCATCACGCTGTCGATGCGGGTCGGGCCGATGCCGGTGCCGATGCAGGCGCCGCCGGCGATCGGGTTCGACGACGTCACGAACGGGTAGGTGCCGTTGTCGAGATCGAGCAGGGTGCCCTGCGCGCCCTCGAAGAGCACGCGCTTGCCGTCCTTCAGCGCCTGGTCGATCAACAGCGACGTGTCGGCCGCGTACGGCTTGAGGCGGTCCGCGAGCGGCGCGAGCTCCTCGACGACCTTGTTCGGGTAGAGCGGGCCCTGGTCGCGGCCGCGCAGGATCTCGCGGTTGCGCACCGCGAGCGCCGCGGCGACCTTCTTCTGGAGGATGCCGAGATCGAACAGGTCCTGCACGCGGATGCCGACCCGCGACGCCTTGTCGGCGTAGGCGGGGCCGATGCCGCGCCGCGTCGTGCCGATCTGCAGCGACCCGAGCCGCACCTCGCTCTGCTGGTCGAGGATCCGGTGCCACGGCATGATCACGTGCGCGTTCATCGAGATCCTCAGGCCCGCCGTCGAGCGGCCGCGCGCCTCGAGCGCGTCCAGCTCGCCGACCAGCACCTCCGGGTCGATCACGACGCCGTTGCCGAGGATGCAGATCTTGCCCTCCTCGAGGATCCCGCTCGGCAGCAGGTGGAACTTGAACGTCTCGTCCCCGTGCACCACCGTGTGGCCCGCGTTGTTGCCGCCCTGGTAGCGCGCCACCATCTCGAAGCGCTCGGCCAGCAGGTCGACGACCTTGCCCTTGCCCTCGTCGCCCCACTGGGCCCCGACCACCACTGCTCCGCCCATCTAGAGATCCCCCCGTGCCAGGTCGGCGAACGTCGTGAAGTGCGGCATGAAGGCCAGGTCGACCGCGCCGACCGCGCCGTTGCGGTGCTTCGCCACGATCAGCTCGGCCGTGCCGGGCTTCTCGGACGTCTCCTTGTTGTAGTAGTCGTCGCGGTAGATGAACATCACGACGTCGGCGTCCTGCTCGATCGATCCGGATTCCCTCAGGTCCGACAGCAGCGGCCGCTTGTCCGTCCGCTGCTCGACGGCGCGCGAGAGCTGGGACAGCGCGATCACCGGCACGTTGAGATCGCGCGCGAGCGCCTTCAGGGAGCGGGAGATCTGGCTGATCTCCTGGACGCGGTTCTCGACGGAGGAGTCGCCCTGCATGAGCTGCAGGTAGTCCACCATGACGAGCCCCAGGTCGGGCTCCTTGAGCTTGAGGCGGCGCGCCTTGGAGCGGATCTCCATCAGGTTGACGTTGGCGGTGTCGTCGATGTAGATCGGCGCGCCGGTCAGCCGGTTGCAGGCGTCCTGGACCTTGTTCCAGTCCTCGTCGCGGAGGTCGCCGCGGCGCATGCGCATCGAGTCGACGCGCGACTCGGAGGAGATGAAGCGCTGCGCGATCTCGCCGCGCGACATCTCGAGGCTGAAGATCAGGACGGGCACGCGGGCGACGACGCCGAGGTGCCGGGCGATGCCGAGCGCGAGCGACGTCTTGCCCATCGCGGGACGGGCGGCGAGGATGATCAGGTTCGAGTCCTGGAAGCCGGAGGTGATCGCGTCGAGGCCCTTGAGGCCGGACGGCTGGCCGACGAGGCCGCGGTGCTCGGCGGCGTTCGCCATCCGCTCGACCTCCTCCGGCAGGAGGTCGGCGATCGGCGCGACCTCGCCGGTGGCGCGCTCCTGGGAGACGTCGAAGATGGCGGACTCGGCGCGGTCGAGGATGTCGCGCACGTCGCCCTGGCGGCCGTAGCCGAGCTCGGCGATCTCGAGGCCGGCGGCGGCGACGCGGCGCAGGAGCGCGAGGTCGCGGACGATCTGGGCGTGGCTCTTGGCGTTGGCGGCGACGGTGACGGCGCTGGCCAGGCCGAACACGAAGCCCTTGCCGCCGACGTCCTCGAGCTTCCCCATCCGCTCGAGCTCGTCGGACACCGTGACGGCGTCGACGGGCTCGGAGCGGTTGAGCAGGGCGAGGATCGCCCGGTAGACCGTGCCGTGCGCCTCGCGGTAGAAGTCGCCGGGGTCGGCGATCACCTCGGAGACCGTGATCACGGCCTGCTCGTTGAGCAGCATCGCGCCGAGGACGGACTCCTCGGCGTCGAGGTCCTGCGGCGGGAGGTTCGCCTCGGGCAGCGGGGGCATCCCGCGTCCCCGCTACGCGTCCGTCTCGGCGGCGTCGTCCGCCGCGGCCTCGAGGTCCGCCTCGGGCGCCTCGACGGCCTCGATCTCGGCGACGGCCTCGGCCTCGACCTCGGCGGGGGCCTCCTCGAACTCGAAGCCCTCGGCCTGCACGACCTGCGTCTTGACGGCGGCGCGGACGCCGGTGAAGACGTCGATCTCGACGAGGTACGAGCCGATCGCCTTGATCGGCTCCTCGAGGCGGATCTTGCGGCGGTCGACGCGGATCTTGCGGGCGCGCCAGATCTCGTCGGCGAGGTCGGCCGCGGTGACGGAGCCGTAGAGACGGCCGTCGGGGCCGGAGCGGGCCGGGATCGTGAGCACCGTCTTGGTCAGCGTGGCCGCGATGTCCTGGGCCTGCTCGGCGGTGCGGGCCTCCTGCGCGGCGCGCGTGGCCGCGAGCTTCTCGACCTCGGCGATGCGCGCCGAGGTCGCCTCCTCGGCGAGCTTGCGCGGCACGAGGTAGTTGCGGAGGTAGCCGCGGCTGACGGCGACGATGTCGCCGCGGTGGCCGAGGTGCTCGACGTCGTCGAGCAGGATCGCCTTGCGGGTAGCGGTGCGTGCCATCGGGGTCCTCGTCAGAAGGGGATGTCGTCGTCGGCCGCGGCGCCGCCGCCGGCCCACTGGTCGGGAATGTCCGCCGCCGGCTCGGGGGCCGCCGCGGGGGCGCCCCAGTCGCCGCCGCCGGCGCTCGCACCGCCGCCGCCACCGCCGCCCTCGCGGGGGCCGATGAACTGGACGGAGTCGGCGATGACCTCGACGCGCTCGCGCTTGCCGGAGCCGTCCTTGGCCTCGTACTCGCTCCAGGACAGGCGGCCGTCGACCGCGACCTGGCGGCCCTTGGCGAGGTAGCGCGCGACGTTGTCGGCCTGCGCGCCGAAGGTGGTGACGTTGAAGTAGTTCGGCTCCTCCACCCACTCGCCCGTGTCGCCGCGCTTTCTGCGGTTGTTCACGGCGATGCGGATGGTGCAGACGGAGAGCCCGCTGCCGGTGGAGCGCAGCTCGGGGTCGCGGGTCAGGTTGCCCACGAGGATGACCCGGTTGATGTTCGCCATTTCGGTGACCTTTCTGCGGTTCGGTGCCCGGAGGTCGATCGTCGTCGCGGTGCCGTTACGCGGAGCCTACGCATCCGCACGGGTTCGCGCCGGATCGGGTTCAGGAACCCGCCGCAGCCTCCGCCTTCCGCGCGGGACGCGCCTGGTGGACGGCCTTGTGGCGCAGGACCTCGTCGGTGATCGAGAGGACGCGCTGGGCCTCGTCGAGGGCCGGCGGGTCGCAGGTGAAGCGGATCACCCAGTAGTCGCCCTCCTCGCGCTTGCGGATCGGGAACTGCAGCTTGCGCCGCCCCCACGGGTCGATCGCGTCCCAGGTGCCGCCGCCGCCGAGGATGATGTCGCGGATGCGGTGCACGACCTCCTCCTGGCGCGCCTCGTCCACCTCGGGGTCGAGGATCAGCATGAACTCGTAGGCGGTCACGGGTCTGGTCGGCCTTTCGGTCTGGGGTGCGCGCGCACAGGGGCGCCGCCGCGAGCGGGAATGTAGCAGCGACGCGCGGCCGGGGCGACGGGCACCCGGCGGGGCGCTACGCTCCCGCCCATGCGCCAGCGCACCGTCGTCTCCGCCGCCCTCGCCGGGGCCGCCATCGCCGTTGCGGCGGGCGCCGCGACCCTGCCCCGCGCCTGGCGCCGGCTGCGTGGCGGTGCGCCGGCCGAGGTGCCCTTCGAGGACGCCTTCGAGGGCCCCTTCGGCGACCCGGAGGGCCCGTACGACCCGGAGGCGAACGCGGCGCTGCGCGACGAGCTGCGCGACCGCGTCGCCGACCTCGAGCGGGAGCCGGAGGCGCCCGTCGCGGAGCCCGTCGAGCCGGACCTCGTGGTCGAGGGCGCTCCGGGCGCGGACCCCGCGCTCGAGACGGCGCGGGCGCGGCTGCGCCAGCGGGCCGACGCGGCGCGCGAGGGCTTCCGGGGCTAGCCGGCGGCGAGCCGGCCGAGCGGCGCGGCGAGCACGTCCCAGAGGCCGGCGGGCGTGGCCGAGCCGCACCCCGCGGATCCCGCCAGCATCGCCGTCGCCGCGAGCGCGTCGCGCAGCTCGTCGCCGTCGACCAGGTGGTCCGCGACCGTGCCCGGCGTCGTCGTCACGGGCACGGCGATCTGGTGCAGGACGGCGCCGCGGCGGCGGCGCTGGGCGAGGCCCACGAGCTTGCGGCCGTCGTCGAGGACGACCTCGTAGGGCGAGATGCCGGCCCAGCAGGCGCGCCGGGCGGCGGCGCGGCGGACCTCGTCGAGCTGCCGCGCCTCCTCCACGGTGACGGTGCGGCAGCCGACGCCGAGTCCGCGCAGGGCGTCGCGGACGGCCTCGCCGACGGGCCGGTACGCGTCCGTCACGTCCTCGGGAGCGAGCGGGTGGCCGGCGGGCACGGCGAGGTCGACGAGCAGGGTGCCCGCATCGCAGAGGACGGCCCCGCCGCCGGTGCCGCGGCGCGCGACCGGGATCCCGGGCCGGGCGTCCGCCGCGGGCTGGGCGGAGCCGAGGACGAGTGCGGCGGGCTCGACGACGCAGGCGACGAGGCCCACCGCCCCGGCCTGCGCGGCCTCGAGCAGGCTGGGCCCGAGGGCGACGTAGGCGTCGGCGTCGAGCCGGCGCGGGGGCTCCGTCACGCGCGCCGCCCGGCGAGGCGGCCGACGGCGGCCATCAGCTCCTCGATCCGCTCCTCCTCGGTGCCGGGGCCGTGCCCGCCGACGACGCAGTGGCGGACGTGCTCGTCGAGCACGCCGAGGGCGACCCGGTCGAGGGCGGCGCGGGCGGCGGCGATCTGCGTCAGCACGTCGATGCAGTAGCGGTCCTCCTCGACCATCCGCGCGACGCCGCGGACCTGGCCCTCGACCCGCGACAGGCGCGCGAGGAGCTCGTCCTTGGTGGCGGCGTAGCCGCCCGTGGCGGAGGTGTCCATGCACGCACCCTACCACAATACCCCCCGGGGGTATGGTAGGGTGCGTCGGCGATGCCCTCCGCCTCCCCGCACGTAGCCCCCGAGCACGTCGACCTCGCCCTCGAGGGCCTGCACTGCGCCGCCTGCGTCGGCCGCACCGAGGCCGCGCTCGAGGCCGTGCCAGGCGTCGCGCGCGCCACCGTCAACCTCGCCACCGAGCGCGCCGCCGTCGACTTCGACCCTGGGATCACCTCGGTGCCCCGCCTCGTGCGGGCCGTCGCCGAGGCCGGCTACGGCGCCGCGCCCGTGACCCGCTCTGGGTCGCGCCCGGCGGGCCGCGACCCGCTGGTCCCACGCGCGATCGCGGCGGCTGTTCTGAGCGTTCCCATCGTGCTCCTGTCGATGGTCCCCGCCCTGCAGTTCCCCGGCTGGGGCTGGCTGGCCGGCGCCCTCGCCACCCCCGTCGCGCTGTGGTGCGCGTGGCCGTTCCACCGCGCCGCCTGGGCCGCGCTGCGCCACCGCAGCGCCTCGATGGACACCCTCATCTCGCTCGGCGTGCTCACCGCCTGGACGTCGTCGACCGTCGCGCTCATCGCCACCGACGCTGCGTCGGCGCCGATGCACATGTCGCTGACCGCCCGCGGCCACGCGGGCGCCCTCACCTTCGAGGTCGCGGCGGTCGTCACGGCGCTGCTCCTCGTCGGGCGCGTCCTCGAGCTGCGCGCCCGCCGCCGCGCGGGCGACGCGGTCCGCGCGCTCGGCGAGCTGTCCGCACCCGACGCCGTGCTCGTCCGCCCCGACGGCGACGTCGTCGTGCCCGCCGCCGCGCTCGCCGTCGGCGACCGCGTCCGCGTCCGCCCGGGCGAGCGGATCGCCGTCGACAGCCGCGTCGTCGAGGGCTCCTCCTCCCTCGACCTGTCGCTCCTGACCGGCGAGAGCGCGCCCGTCGACGTCGGCCCGGGCGACGACGTGCCCGGCGGCGCGCTCAACACCACGGGGGCGCTCGTGGTCGAGGCGCTGCGCGTCGGCGCCGACTCGGCCGCCGCGCGGATCACCCGCCTCGTCGAGCAG
>JAURLF010000239.1 GCA_030831375.1 Gaiellales bacterium
GCGCGCTCCCCCGGGCCGAACGCGGTCTGCACCGGGTTGAGCGGGTGGGTGTCCGTGATGTGGACCTGGCCGAGCTTCTTCGCGAACCCCATGAACCAGCCGCGCGCCATCGTGAAGTCGTTGCTGACCCAGATCTGCAGGCAGATCTGGCCGGGCTCGCCCCGGTAGGAGCAGTTCACCCAGATCGCCGCCTCCTGGTACTGGGTGCGCTCCGGGTTCGTGACGGCGAGCTCGCGGTCGCCGTCCCACACCGACCACCAGCGGCTGAAGGCGACGTACGCCATGTCCGGCTCCGGCCCGGGCTCGAGCGGCGCGGGCAGGTAGGCGGCGATCGCCGCCGGGTCGGCGCGGTACGCGATGTTGAGGTACTCGGTCGCGTAATGCCACGGCATGTCGCCGACGAGGCTCGAGCGACCGCCCGGGGTCAGCGGGTAGCAGAACCCCTGCAGATCGTCGATCGAGGTCACCCTGCGCTCCTCCCGGGATCGCCGCGGCCGTGGTGGCGCAGCCTACCAAGCCGCCGGCAGCCGACGGCGGCAGCGGCGCCTCCACGCGCGGTGGCGCGGCCCGTCGAGCCGCCATATGCTGGCGGCATGCGGGTCGAGGAGCGCGATGCGGTCGTGATCGGAGCGGGCATCGCCGGCCTCGCCGCGGCGTGGGAGCTGCGCGATCGGGACGTGGTCCTCGTCGAGGCGGCCGACCGCGTCGGCGGCCGGATCCGCTCCGTCGAGCGAGGTCCGCTCTGGCTCAACCTCGGCGCGCACGTGTACGGCGGGCCGGCGACCGAGGTCGGGCGGCTCCTGCGCGAGACCGGCGTCGAGGCCGTCGAGGTGCCCGGCACCGTCACCGCCATGTCCTACGAGGGCCGGCTCCTGTCCGACGGGCCGGTCGAGCTGTACCCGTTCCGGCTGCCGTTCTCCCTCGCCGACCGCCTCGCGTTCGTGCGGGTCGGGCTGAAGCTGCGCCGCCTCGTCGCGCGCTACGGGCGGGTCGCGCGGGCGCTGCCCGGCGAAGCGCCCGAGGTGCGCCAGCAGCGCATGCTCGACTTCATGGACGACGTCTCGTTCGCCGAGGCGATCGGGCCGATGCCGCCCGACGTCGAGGCGTTCTTCCGCTGCACCGTGACGCGCAGCACGGGCGAGCCGGAGGCGATCGCAGCGGGGTACGGCGTCGGCTACTTCCACCTCGTCTGGAACAAGGACCAGGGCCTGGGACGATCGATCGTCGGCGGACCGCAGCGACTGATGGACGCGCTCGCGGCCGGCGTCCGCGACGTCCGCCTCTCGACGCGCGCCACGGCCGTACGGCGCGACGGCGACCGCGTGGCGGTCGAGCTCGAGGGCCCGGAGGGGCCCTACGCGGTGCGCGCCCGGTCGGTGGTCATGGCCACCACGTCGCACCGCACGGCCGACCTCGTCGAGGGGCTGCCCGCCGACCTCGAGGCGGCGCTGCGCGCGATCACGTACGGCCCGCTCGTGGCCGCGGCGTTCCTGACCGACGAGGAGGGCCCGCAGCCGTGGGACCGCCTCTACGGCATCTCGGCCCCGAAGCGCGCGATCTCGAACGTCTTCAACCTCTCGAACGTGGCCGCGTCGCTCGTGCCGCAGCGCCCGCGCGGTTCGAGCTTCATGGTGTCCGCCGCGGCCGACATCGCCCGCGATGCGCTGCGGCTCACCGACGAGGAGATCCTCGACCGCTTCCAGCGCGACCTCGAGGAGATCCTCCCCGGGGTGCGCGGCCACGTCGTCGAGCGCCTGCTCCACCGCGCCGACCCGGGCATCCCGTTCCCGCACCCGGGCCGCGCCGCGATCCAGCCGACGCTGTTGCAGCCGCTCGAGCGGATCCACCTCGCGGGTGATTACCTCGGGACGTGGTACGCCGAGACGAGCGCGTGGACCGGCGTGGGCGCGGCCCGCCGGGCGCGCGCCGAGATCGCCGCCGGTTAGCGCGCCCTCGCGAGCGCGCGGGCCCCGTACGATGCCGCCGTGACCGATCCGCGCCTGCCGCCCGACGAGATCGCACGCCTCCACCGCCGCGCCGACGAGCTGCTGCCGCTCGCGTCGCTCGTCCGCGACGGCGGCGGGATGCCGGAGGCGTGGACGGAAGCGCTGCACGCGCTGGCCGACCGGCTCGGCGCCTCGTACCCGTTCGCGGACCCCGAGTACCTCGGGCAGATGCTGAAGCCACCGCACCCCGTGGCCTGGTCCGGATACGCGATGGCGATGCTGCTGAACCCGAACAACCACGCGCTCGACGGAGGTCCCGCCACGGCGCACCTCGAACGCGAGGCGGTCGCGCAGATCGCGGCGATGCTCGGCCATCCGACGCACCTCGGGCACCTGACCTCGTCGGGGACGCTGGCCAACCTCGAGGCGCTGTGGGTCGCGCGCCGCCTGCACCCGCACGCCGCGATCGTCTCCGCCGCCAACGCGCACTACACCCACGCCCGCATCTCCGAGGTCGTCGGCGCCCGCCACGAGACGGTGCCGGCGACGCCCGACGGGGCGATCGACGTCGCCGCGCTCGAGGAGCGGCTGCAGGCGGGCGGCGTCGGCACCGTCGTGGCCACCCTCGGCAGCACCGGCCTCGGCCGGCTCGACCCGATCGACCGGATCGCCGACCTGTGCGCGCGCCACGGCGCGCGCCTCCACGTCGACGCGGCCTACGGCGGGTTCTTCGCGCTGCTCGCCGACGGCATGGAGCCCGGCGTCGACCCCGCCCCGTTCGCGGCGCTGGCCCGCGCCGATTCGATCGCGATCGACCCGCACAAGCACGGCCTGCAGCCGTACGGCTGCGGCTGCACCGTGTTCGCCGACCCCGCGGTCGGCGCGCTCTACCGGCACGACTCGCCCTACACGTACTTCACCTCCGACGAGCTCCACCCGGGCGAGATCTCGCTCGAGTGCTCGCGCTCGGGGGCCTCCGCCGCGGCGCTGTGGGCGACCCTGCGGGCGCTGCCCCTGACCCGCTCGGGCCTCGGCGCGGAGCTCGCCGGCGCCCGCGCGGCCGCGCTCGCCCTGCACGCGCACATCAGGGACCTCCCGGGCTGGTCGCCAGTGATCGACCCGGACCTCGACGTCGTCTGCTGGCACGCGGACCTGCCGACGGCGAGCGCGGTCGGCGCGGCGTCGCGGCGGGCGTTCGCCCAGCTCGCCGAGCGCGGCTGGCACGTGGCGCTGCTCGAGCTGCCGGCCGACGCGCTCGGGGTCGAGCCAGACGCGCCGATGGCGGCCGTCCTGCGCTCCGCCGTGATGAAGCCCGAGCACCTCGGCGCCGTCGACGGGCTCGCGGACGCCCTGACGGCGCTCCGCCCCGCCCTCGGGGACTAGATGCGCGCCCGCCGTCGTTGAACGGGATGGACGCGATGGAGATCGGCCTCTACAACTTCGGCGACGCGATGGCGGACGCCGCGACCGGCGCGACGATCGACCAGGGCACGCGCCTGCGCAACCTGCTCGAGGAGATCGAGGTGGCGGACGCGGTCGGCCTCGACGTGGTCGCTCTCGGCGAGCACCACCGCGCCGAGTTCGCGGTGTCGGCGCCCGCCACCGTGCTCGCGGCGGCGGCGACGCGGACCGAGCGGATCCGCCTGTCGAGCGGCGTCACGGTGCTCGGCTCGGAGGATCCCGTGCGGGTCTTCCAGCAGTTCGCGACGATCGACCAGCTGTCGCGCGGGCGCGCCGAGATCATGGCGGGGCGCGGCTCGTTCACCGAGTCGTTCCCGCTGTTCGGGCAGCGCCTCGACCAGTACGACGAGATTTTCGCGGAGAAGCTCGACCTGCTCCTGACCCTGCGCGAGCAGGAGGTCGTCACGTGGCAGGGCGTGCACCGCCCGTCGATCGACGGGCGCGCGGTCTACCCCCGCCCGTACCAGGACGAGCTGCCGATCTGGCTCGCCGTCGGCGGCACGCCGCAGTCGGTCGTGCGCGCCGCCGCGCTCGGCCTGCCGCTCGCGATCGCGATCATCGGCGGCGCGTTCGCCCACTTCCAGCCGATGGCGCGCCTCTACCGGGAGGCCTGGGAGGAGTTCGGGCGCGACCCGGCCGACCTGCGCCTGTCGATCAACGCGCACGGCTTCGTCGGGCCGGACGGCGACGCGGCCCGCGACCTCGTCTATCCGACGTACACGGCGATGATGAACCAGATCGGCCGTGAGCGCGGCTGGCGCCCGCGCGGCCGCGACGCCTACGACCACGAGTGCCAGCCGGACGGGTGCCTGCTGATCGGCGACCCGGACGAGGTGGCCGCGAAGCTGCTCGCCTACCACGCCGTGTTCGGCAACACGCGGATGCTGATCAAGCTGAGCGCGGCCCCGTCCGACCACGAGGCGACGCTGCGCAGCATCCGCCTGCTCGGCGAGGAGGTCGCGCCTCGCGTCCGCGCCGAGGTTGCGCGCCGCGAGGCGGCGGCCGCGTCGGCCTGACGGCCTAGCCGCCGGCGCCGTGCGCGCGCCAGCTGACCAGGTGCCGGCCGAGCAGCGGGGACGCGCTCGCGGCGAGCCATGCCGCCTCGAGCTCGGCGTGGTCGGGATCGATGCCGAGCACGTCCTGCATGATCGCGAGCGCCGCGCGCCGCCGCGAGCTGAGGACCAGCGCCGCGCTCGTCCCGGCCGGGGTCAGGCGGACGGCTTCGTCGGCGACGAGGCCGAGGGTGCGCAGCCGGCGGAGCATCTCGAGCGCGGTCGGCGCCGACACCTTCAGGTGGCGGGCGAGGCTCGCCTGGGAGGGGTCGCCCCCGCCCTCGCGCTGCATGTCGAGGAGCGCCATCAGGTAGCGGGCCTCGCCGGTGGTGACGTCGGCGCAGGAGCGCTCCGCCTCCGCCTGCTCCTCGCCCCCGATCTGCGCGATCTCTTCGGCCACGGGAGAAGCCTAGAGCGCCGGCCGAGTCGAGGCCGTCGCAGGGGGCCGCGGCGGGTCCCCGCCCGTGGCTCCGCTCAGGCCTCGCGGATCACGAAGAACTTGCGCACCGGCCCGTCCTGGTGCCAGACGAGCGGTGTGCCCTTCCTGATCGCGAACGCCTCGCCGGGGCCGTAGGTCTCGACGGCGCCGTCCGGATAGCGGAACTCGACGACGCCCTCGATGATCACGCAGGTCTCGTCGACGGGGTAGCCGTCGGGCCCCGCGTCCCACGTGAACGCCTCGCACTCCCAGACGCCCGACGTGAGCCCGCCGCCCGCGTCGAGGCGCACTGCGGTGCGCGCCATCGCGCCGTCCTCGAGGGCCGGCTCGACCGCGTCGAGGTCCGCTGCGGACATCCTGATCGCTCGCTCGGCCACGAGGCGATGATGGCGCACGCGGGGGCGCGGGGCAAGCGCGACGCGTTTGGCATGCTGCCGGCCATGGCGGTGGACTCGCGCCCGGTGCGGATCCTCGTGGTCCAGAACGACGTCGACAAGGGCGCGGGCCGGATCGGCGACGCGCTCGAGGCGGCCGGTGCCGAGCTCGACGTGCGGATGGCGGACGACGAGCTGCCGTCCGTCGCGGGCTACGACGGCCTGGTGGTGCTGCCGGGCCTGAACGACCCGGTCGACGACCTCCCGCCCGTGCACCGCGCGCGGGCCGCGATCGAGGAGGCGCTCGGCCTCGGGCGGCCCGTCCTCGGGGTCTGCCTCGGCGGGCAGTTGCTCGCGCAGGCGCTGGGTGGCGAGGCGTACGCCTGTGCCGTCGAGCAGGGCTACCACGACGTGCGCGCATCCCCGGCCGCGCAGGACGACCCGCTGCTCGCCGGCGTGCCCGCCGCGTACCCGAGCTTCCACGCGCACGCGTGGGCGTTCACGCCGCCGCCCGGCTCGACGGTGCTGCTTGAGAACGACGTCAGCGTGCAGGCCGTCCGCTGCGGCGAGCGCGCGTGGGCCTTCCAGTGCCACCCGGAGGCGCCGATCGCCTGGGTCGACGCGCTCGCGCGCGGCATCCGCGACCCCGCCGACGGCGGCCTGCTTCCGCAGACGAGCGCGTTCTTCGCGCGCCACGGCGTCGACCCGGACCGGCTCGAGGCCGACGCGCGCGCCGCGGACGCGAGCGCGGCCCGCATCGCCGAGGGCATCGGGCGCGGCTTCGTGCGGGTCTGCCGCGGCTAGGCCGGGCGGCTACGCGCCGAGCATCGCGCGCACATCGTCGGCGGCGCGTGCGCCGCTTCTGATCGCGCCCTCGATCGTGGCCGTCCACGCGGCGGGCGCGGTGTGCTCGCCGGCGAAGGCGATCCGGTCGAGGGCGTCGCCGACGGGGTGGCGGTCGCGGCCGCCCGGGACCTGCCCGATCACCGAGTAGGAGCCGCCCGTCCAGTCGGCGTCGATCCACCGCGTCAGCCGCGGGCGGAGATCGTCGTCGATCGGCAGCTCGGGCCAGAGCGCGCGCACC
>JAURLF010000240.1 GCA_030831375.1 Gaiellales bacterium
GAGGTGTCCGCGCTGCTCGGCCGCATGCCGAGCGCCGTGGGCTACCAGCCGACCCTCGCCACCGAGATGGGCGAGCTGCAGGAGCGCATCACCTCGACGAAGAAGGGCTCGATCACCTCGGTGCAGGCGATCTACGTGCCGGCGGACGACCTCACGGACCCCGCCCCGGCCGCGTCCTTCTCGCACCTCGACGCCACCACGGTGCTCTCGCGCGCGATCGCGGAGCAGGGCATCTACCCGGCCGTGGACCCGCTCGACTCGACCAGCCGCATCCTGCAGCCGGGCGTCGTCGGCGAGGAGCACTACCGCGTCGCGACGGGCGTGCAGCGGGTGCTGCAGCGCTACAAGGACCTGCAGGACATCATCGCCATCCTCGGCATGGACGAGCTGTCCGACGAGGACAAGCTGACCGTGCAGCGCGCCCGCAAGATCCAGCGCTTCCTGTCGCAGCCGTTCTTCGTGGCCGCCGTCTTCACGGGCCTCGAGGGCAAGTACGTGCGCCTCGAGGACACGATCCGCGGCTTCCAGGAGATCCTCGACGGCAAGCACGACGATCTGCCGGAGCAGGCCTTCTTCCTGGCCGGCGGCATCGAGGACGTGGCCGCCGCGGCCGAGCGCCTGAAGACCGCCGCGTAGCGCCATGGCGACGCTGCACTGCGACATCATCACCCCGGAGGGCCCGGCCTTCTCGGGCGAGGCGGAGATGGTCGTCGTGCCCGGCACGGAGGGCGAGCTCGGCGTGCTGCCGCGCCACCAGCCGATCGTCGCGCACCTCGGGGTGGGGCAGATCCGCGTCAAGGTGTCGGCGTCCGAGTGGCACGCCTTCGCCTCGTCGGACGGCTACTTCTCGATGCAGAACAACCGCGCCCTGGTGCTCGTCGAGGGCGCGGTGCCGTCGGACCAGATCGACGTCGAGGCCGCCCACGCGCTGGCCGAGGACGCGCGCGGGCGGGTGCAGGCGGCCGAGGCCGGCGACGAGTCCGTCAACCTGTTCCGGGCGCGGCGCGATCTCGAGTTCGCCGAGAACCAGCTGCGTCTCGCCGGCCGCTAGGCCGGGCGGGCGCACGGCCCCGGGACGGCCGCATCCCGTCATGCCGCGAAGGGGAGACCGGAGGTACGCTGAGACCATGACCCGCCGCCCGACCGCGCTCCTGTCCGCCCTCGCCATCGCCCTCGTGGCGGCGGTCGCCCTCGTCGCCGCCCTCGGCGCCGGGGACGCCGACGCCGGCGCCGAGGCGCGCGCCAAGGGCGCCGCGCTCGTGCCCGCCGACGCGCTCGCCTACGCGAGCGTCGCGATGGACCGCGACGGCGCGCAGTGGCAGGCCCTCGAGGGCCTCGCCGCGCGCATCCCGGGTGGCGCCGACAAACTCGGCGAGCTCGACCGGATGATGGCGGGCGACGAGGACGGCGCGGCTGTGATGCGCGCGCTCGGCGGCGACATCTCCGTGGGCCTCTTGGGTGTCGATCTGGCGGGCGGTCTCGAGCCGCGCGCCGACGCCGTGCTCGTGGCCACCGAGGCCGACGGCGCCGCGCTCGCGCGCGAGCTGGAGGCGATGGGCTTCGCGGCCGGCCCCGCGATCGACGGCGCGTCCGTCTGGGAGAAGGGCGCGTCCGCGGTCGCCGTCGACGGCGGCCTCGCGATCGGCGCCACGTCGCGTGCGACGCTGCGCGAGGCGCTCGAGGTGCGCGCGGGCGAGGGCCCGGCGCTCGCCGACGACCCCGCCTTCCGCGCCACCGTGGCGAAGCTGCCCGACGAGCCGCTTGCGCTCGCGTACCTGAGCCCGGCGCGGCTCGCCCCGCTCGCGCAGGCCGCGGCCGCGCTCGTGCCGCAGCAGGAGTCTGATGACATGCCGAACGCGCAGGCGCAGGTCGCGGACCTCGTCGAGTCGCTCGGCGACGTGCGCGGCCTCGGCATCGCGGTGCGCGCCGAGGCCGGCGGGCTGCGGCTCGCCGCCGCCGGCGACGCCGACGAGGACGCCCTCGCCGCGCGCGGGCTCGCCGCGCCCGACGCGTTCGCCCCGACGATCCTCGGCCGCGTGCCGGCCGACGCCGCCGGTGCGGCCGCCTTCGCCGACCTCGGCCCGCGCCTTCTCGCGGCGGTCCGTCAGCTCGAGGCCGCCTCGCCGCAGATGGCGGGCTACGTCGACTCGATCGAGCTCGCCACCGGCGTCGACCTCGAGGCCGACCTCGCGCCGGCCCTGACGGGCCAGCACGCGCTGGTCGCGCTCGCCGGCGACGAGCCGCGCGGCGCGCTGCTGCTCCTGCCGCCGAACCCGACGGCCGCCGGCGCCACGCTCGGCCGCCTGCGCGGCTTCGTCGACGACGCGGGCCTCCTCGCGGGGCTCGGGGACCGGGCCGCCAAGGTCGCGGACGTGCAGGTGACGCGCCAGGAGGGCGGCCCCGTGATCGCGGTCGGCAACGCCCCCGGCCTCGCCGCCCTGCCCGCGAGCCCGCTCGCCGATGACGCCGGCTACCGCGCGCTGCTCGACGCGGCGGGCGTGCCCGACCTCGTCACGGGCCTCGCGTGGGCGAACCCGGCGGTGCTGCGCGCCGAGGCCGCCCGCAAGGCCGCGGCCGAGGGCGAGGCGCTGCCGGCGGCGCTCGACGCCGTCACCGGGCTGGTGGCCTGGGGCGAGCCCGGCGGCGCCGGCGCGTTCATCGCGATCGGCTAGGCCCGCGGGGACGGGGCCCCGGCCGGGGTCGCCTGCTAGCATCCCCGTGTTAATCCGCCGCACTGATACGCGGCGGTCGCGAAGGAGCACCACGTGGCGCACGAGCATCCGCTCTTGTTCACCTCGGAGTCCGTCACCGAGGGGCACCCCGACAAGATCGCCGACCAGGTGTCGGACACCGTCCTCGACGCGGTCCTCGCGCAGGACCCGACGTCGCGCGTCGCCTGCGAGACGCTCGTCACCACCGGCCTCGCGCTGGTCGCCGGCGAGATCACCACGAACGCGCGCATCGACATCCCGGAGCTCGTGCGCGGCACGATCCGGGACATCGGCTACGACGACGCGCGCAAGGGCTTCGACTGCCACACCTGCAACGTGATGGTGGCGCTCGACCGCCAGTCGCCCGACATCGCCCAGGGTGTCGACGGCGACAGCGCGGACGAGGTCGGCGCGGGCGACCAGGGCATGATGTTCGGGTACGCCACGCGCGAGACGCCCGAGCTGATGCCGCTGCCGATCATGCTCGCGCACCGCATGGCCGAGCGCCTCGCCGCCGTCCGCAAGGACGGCACGCTGCCGTACCTGCGCCCCGACGGCAAGACCCAGGTCACGGTCGAGTACGCCGAGGAGGGCGGCCACCTGCGCCCCGTCGGCATCGAGCGCGTGCTCGTCTCCACGCAGCACGCCGACGACGTCACGCAGGAGCAGATCAAGGCGGACCTCGCCGAGCACGTCGTGCGGCCGCTGTTGCCCGCCGAGCTCTGCGACGTCGACCGCATCGCGGGCGACCACCTGCTCGTCAACCCGACGGGCCGCTTCGTGATCGGCGGGCCGATGGGCGACTGCGGCCTGACGGGCCGCAAGATCATCGTCGACACGTACGGGGGCATGGGCCGCCACGGCGGCGGAGCCTTCTCGGGCAAGGACCCGTCGAAGGTGGACCGCTCCGCGGCCTACGCGGCGCGCTGGGTGGCGAAGAACATCGTCGCCGCCGGCCTCGCCGAGCGCTGCGAGGTGCAGGTCGCGTACGCGATCGGCGTCGCGCGCCCCGTGTCCGTGATGGTGGAGACGTTCGGGACCGCCACGGAGGACGAGAATCGCATCGCCGCGGCCGTCTCCGAGGTCTTCGACCTGCGCCCCGCCGCCATCCTGGAGGCCCTCGACCTGCGCCGCCCGGTCTATCGTCCGACGGCAGCCTATGGGCACTTCGGACGCGACGCCTTCGCCTGGGAGCGGACCGACAAGGTCGACGCGCTCCGCGCCGCCGTCTGAGTCGGCCGTCCTCGTCATCCCGCTCGTCACGACGCGCGGGCTCGACCGCGCGCTGACGTACGCGGGCGACCTGCCCGTCGGCGCGGTCGTCGACGTGCCGCTGCGCGGCCGCACGGAGCGGGGCGTGGTGGTCGGGCCGGCCGGACCGGGCGACCGGCCCGACGGCGTCGCGCTGAAGCCCGCCCGCGATGCGGGCGGGCGGATCCCGCCCGAGCTCGTGGAGCTCGCCCTCAAGGTGGCGGAGCGCTACGCGACCCCGCCCGCGCGCGCCCTGCGCCTGGTCCTGCCCCCGAAGGCGGCGCCGCCCCCGCCCGACCCGTGGCTGAGGGCCGCGGACGGGGCGACGGCGCGCGGCGCCCGCCAGCAGGCGATCCTCGCCGCCGCCCGGGTGGCGCGGCCCCTGACCGAGCTCGCGCGCGCCGCCGGCGCCCAGCCCGCCGCCGTGCGGCGGCTCGTCACCGACGGGCGCCTCGTCGAGGTCGAGCCGCCGGCGCCCGACCTCGAGGCGCCGCTCGCCGCGAGCCCCGCCCAGCTCGAGGCGATCGCGGCCCTCGAGCACGCCGTCGACGGCACGGGCCCGCGCGAGCTTCTGCTCTTCGGGGTCACGGGCTCCGGCAAGACGGAGGTGTTCCTGCGCGCCGCCGCCCACGCCCTCGCCCGCGGGCGCGGCGTGATCGTGCTCGTGCCGGAGATCGCGCTCGCCCCGCAGACCGCGGCGCGCGTCCGGGCTCGCTTCGGCGGCCTCGTCGAGGTGCTGCACTCGGGCCTCGCCGACGGCGAGCGGGCGCGGGTCTGGCACCGGCTCGCGAGCGGGGAGGCGCGCGTCCTCGTCGGCGCGCGCTCCGCGATCCTCGCGCCCCTGCCCGACCTCGGCCTGGTCGTCGTCGACGAGGAGCACGAGCCCGCCTACAAGCAGGAGTCGGACCCGCGCTACGACGCCCGCGCCGTCGCCCTGATGCGGGCCCGTGCGGCGGACGCCGCCGTCGTCTTCGCGTCGGCCACGCCGCGCCCCGAGGCCTGGCGCGCGCTCGAGCGGGTCGAGCTGCCGGCCCGCGTCGGCGGGCGCCTGCCGCCCGTCGAGCTCGTCGACCTCGGCCGCGACGGCCACTACCCGCTGTCGCGGCCCCTGCAGGCGGCGCTGGCCGGGCTCGAGCAGGACGGCGGGCGCGCGATGGTGCTGCTCAACCGCCGCGGCGCCGCGCTCGCGCTCCACTGCCGCGCCTGCGGGCGCGGCTTCGGCTGCCCGTCCTGCGACGTCGCGCTGGTCCTGCACCAGCGGCCGCCGCGGCTGGTCTGCCACCACTGCGGCCACACCGCGCCCGCGCCGACCCGCTGCCCGCACTGCGGCGCCGTCGACATCACCCGCATCGGCGCCGGCACCGAGCGGCTCGAGGACGAGATCGCGCGGCGCTTCCCCGGGCTCGACGTCATCCGCCTCGACGGCGACGTCGCGGGCCGCCGGGGCGGGGTGGAGGAGGCGCTCGCCGCCTTCGCCGCCGCCGAGCGCGCCGTGCTCGTCGGCACCCAGCTCGTGGCCAAGGGCCACGACTTCCCCGACGTGCGCCTCGCCGCCGTGATTGACGCCGACCTCGGGCTGGCGATGCCGGACTTCCGGGCCGAGGAGCGCTCCTTCAGCCTGCTCTGCCAGCTCGCCGGTCGCGCCGGGCGGGAGGGGTCGGGCGGGCGCGTGATCCTGCAGACCTGGGACCCCTCGCAGCGGGTCGTGCGGCTCGCCGCGCGCCACGCCGTCGACGCCTTCCTCGACGGCGAGCTCGGCCGTCGCGAGGCGCTCCGCTACCCGCCCTTCAGCCGGCTCGTGCGCGTCGTCGTCGACGCGCCCGCCGCGGACGCGCCGCTCGCGCTCCTCGACGGGCTCGCCGCCGCGCTCGAGCGGATGCTCCCCGACGACGACCTGCTCGGCCCCGCGCCCCTGATCCGGCTGCGCGACCGCCACCGCGCACACCTGATCGTGCGCACCGAGCGCGCCGAGCACGCGGCGCGCGCCGTGCACGCGCTGCTCGCCGACCGCCACGCCGCGCTGCGGCGCGCCGACGCGCGCGTCGCCGTCGACGTGGATCCGCAGACGGTCTGACGACGTGCCAGACTACGCGGGTCCGGCGGAAAGGGGCTGACGTGGTCGACGACCTGGTGAACGACGCGAGGGAGCGGATGGCGAAGTCCGTGGAGGCGACGCGCTCCGAGTTCCAGACGGTGCGCACCGGGCGCGCCAACCCGCAGCTGCTCGACCGCATCGTCGTCGACTACTACGGCACCCCGACCCCGCTCAACCAGCTCGCCGGCGTGCAGACGCCGGACCCGCGCTCGCTCGCGATCTCGCCGTACGACGTCAACGCGCTGCCCGACATCGAGCGCGCGATCCAGGAGTCCGACCTCGGCCTGACGCCGTCGAACGACGGCAAGCTGATCCGCCTCGCGATCCCGCAGCTGACGGAGGAGCGCCGCAAGGAGCTCGTCAAGGTCGTGCGCCAGATCGCCGAGGACGGCCGCGTCGCCGTGCGCAACGTGCGCCGC
This sequence comes from Gaiellales bacterium, assembly GCA_030831375.1. Taxonomy (GTDB): domain Bacteria; phylum Actinomycetota; class Thermoleophilia; order Gaiellales; family F1-60-MAGs149; genus F1-60-MAGs149. Next base: position 6,477 of record JAURLF010000240.1, read on the forward strand.
GACGTGATCGCCGACATCCAGGAGCTCGCCTCCGAGGTCGGCGCCGACGAGCTGCACCGCGCCGAGGAGAAGGTGCAGAAGCTGACGGACGAGCACGTCGGCCAGATCGACGCCGCGCTGAAGCAGCGCGAGGCCGACATCATGGAGGTCTGAGGCGCTCGGAGCGGGCGCGCGACGCGTCCAGCCGGTACGCTGTGCGGATGATCCGGGACGCCCGAGCGGGCGACCCGCATCGGGAATCCCAGCCGTGGCCATCCTCGACCGCATCCGCCTGATCCGCCGTCCCGAGCCGGGCGCGCCGGCGCCCGGCCTCGCCGAGCACGTGGCCGTGATCATGGACGGCAACGCGCGTTGGGCGAAGCAGCGCGGCCTGCCGACCCTGTCGGGGCACCACGCGGGCGTGCGCGCGCTGCGCCGCACCGTCGAGGCGGCGCCCGGGCTCGGCATCCGCTCCCTGACCGTCTACGCCTTCTCGACGGAGAACTGGACGCGGCCCGAGGACGAGGTGTCCGGGCTGATGGACCTGTTCGCGCGCACCATCCAGCGCGAGTTCATGGACCTGCACCGCCAGGGCGTCCGGATCCGCTTCATCGGCCGCCGCGACCGCGTCAGCCCGCGGATCCGCGCCCTGATGGACGAGATGGAGGAGCTGACGCAGGCCAACGAGCGGCTCGACCTGTTCGTCGCCTTCGACTACGGCGGGCGCGCCGAGATCGTCGACGCCTGCCGGCGCATCGTCGAGGACGGCCTGCGTCCCGACCAGATCGACGAGACCGCGATCCGCGAGCGGCTCGCCGCCGCCGAGCTGCCCGACCCGGACCTCGTGATCCGCACGTCGGGCGAGCAGCGCGTCTCGAACTTCCTGCTCTGGCACGCCGCCTACGCGGAGTGGACGTTCCCCGACGTGCTGTGGCCCGACTTCGGCCCCGAGGCGCTGCAGTCGGCAGTCGGGGAGTACGCCACGCGCCGGCGCCGCTTCGGCGGGCGCTGAGCCAGGTGGGCAACCTCGCCAGCCGCATCCTCGTCGCGGCGATCCTGCTCCCGCTCGCCCTCGGCCTGCTCTGGCTCGGCGGCTGGTACCTCGTCGCCTTCGGCTGCGTCGCCGCCGTGCTCGCGCTGCACGAGCTGTGGACGATGGCGCGCGATCACCGCCCCGTCGTGATCGCGGGCTACGTCGGCGCCGTCGCCGTCGTGCTCGCCGCCGAGCGCGAGGGCGCGGCCGGCATGGCGCTCGTGCTCGCGCCCGCGCTGCTTCTGATCTTCATCCTCGCCGCGGCGACGCCGCGCGAGGGCGCCTCCGCGGTGACCGCGATGGCGGTGACGGCGTTCGGGGTCGTCTGGGTCGGGGTCGGCCTCGGCAGCGTCGTCGTCCTGCGCGATGGCTCCTTCGATCTCGTCCTCGCCGTCCTGCTCGGCACGTGGGCGTCCGACATCGGCGCCTACGCCGTCGGGCGCATGATCGGGCGGCGCAAGCTGGCGCCCGCGATCTCGCCCGGCAAGTCGGTCGAGGGCTTCGTCGCCGGCGTCGCCGTCGGCACGGCCGTGGTCTGGTGGGTCCTCTACGGCCAGGGCATCGTCGGCACCTGGGAGGCGCTCGTCGTCGGCCTCGCCGTCGCCCTCGCCGGCCC